>NZ_JBSWZS010000002.1:0-151135 GCF_054170725.1 Mycoplasma pogonae
ATATTTTTGCAAAACATTGTTTAATACAATGTCATTTGCAAATACAATTAAAAGCATGATTATTTTGTTGCTCTAAAAATATAATGATAAAAACCAGCGCTGGCGTTAACTTGACCACATTTAATTTTTTTATCTAGGTCTGCTAAATGATTAATTAAATCTGCTAATTTTTGAGCGCTCACTTTTTTTAAAAATCGTTCGGCAACTTTAATTCGAAAAGGGTGAATTTTTAAAATATTAGCAATTGCTTGTCCCTCAAAGCTATTCTGTTTATAAGAATAAACCTGTGATGCTAAAATTAAAAAATTAGCAAGCTTAGCAATGACTGCCGGCACTTCTGTGCCATTTTTAATTTCATTTTGATAACTTTGTAAAATTGCTAATTCATGAAAATCCGCAAATGTATTTACAAATTCAAATGGATCATATTGAGTTTGTAAATTTTCTAGATTTTCAACATCATTAAAAGATAATTTTGGATTTTTTAAAACCATTGTTGTAATTGTGTTGTGGATCGCCGAAAAATCTAATGGCAATTTTTCAGCTAATAACACCAAGTCAGCATCTTCAATTTCGCCGCCTAAACTATTAACCATTTTTTTAACATATTCAAATTTAGATTCAGGTGTTAATTTAGGTACTTTTTGGAGCTTGCCGTGTTGCATAATAAAACTTACAAGTTGATTTTTTAATGGTTCCAATTTTTCTATAGTACTAAAAATAATGGGTTGGTGATTTTTGGTATTTAAAATCGCTAATAAATCTTTAAAAAATTCATCATTTTTTGCATTAGTTTTTAAAAATGGTGAATTTTTTCACCAAATAATTTTAGCTTCGCTAAAAACACCAAAACTTAAAAGTTCATTAATAATTTGTTCAATATTAGTTTCAGCTGTAAAAATAATTAAATTATGATTTGCATATTTTTGCTTTAAAATTTTTTCTACAGTTTTTTGAACTAAAAAATCATCTTCACCATTTACTAAATACATAAGCTCCTTTTGTTTTACAACATTTATTTTTTAATTACTGCTGCTTTTTGAATAATAAAATCTTCAATTTGAGTTTTTAAATTCGGATCTTTTAATGCATAATCAACATTTGCTTTAACAAAATCTTCAACAGCTCCTAAATCATAACGTTTTCCTTCAAATTCAAAGGCATAGATTTTTTGAGTTTGCATTAACTCGTCAAAAGCATCAACCAATTGAACCTCTCCGCCTAATGTAGGTTTTTGTTTACTTAAAATTTTTAAAATTTCTGGAGTGAAAACATAACGTCCTAAAATTGCTTTTTGGCTTGGAGCTTGGTCTGGTTGAGGTTTTTCAACTGCATCAACAATTTCAAAAAGTTGTTTATTTTTTTCAGCATCATATTTTGGCTTAACAATACCATACTTTGATAAATTACGATATTCAACAGTTTGCACACCTACAATTGAACTATTTAATTTATTAAATTGTTCAATTAATTGTTGAATTGCCGGAACATCAGCATCTATTAAATCATCTCCTAAAATTACAGCAAAGGGTTCATTATTTATATACTTAGCCGCTTTAGCAATTGCGTGTCCTAATCCCAATTGTTGTGTTTGATAAGCAACTGTAATGTGTTCGGAAATATTAGTTTTTTTCAATGTTGTTAATAATTCTTGTTTAGCTTTTTCTGATAATTCTTTTTCCAATTCCTCATTAATTAAAAAATAGCTATTGATTTCTAGTTTTCGTGGTGAAATTACTAAAATAATTTCTTCAATCCCTGCTGCTAAAGCTTCTTCAACTAATAATTCAATAATAGGGCGATTTAAAATTGGTATTAGCTCTTTATGAACAACTTTTGTAATTGGTAAAAACCTAGTTCCTCATCCTGCCGCTGGAATTACAAGTTTTTTTACTTTAGTTTGATTTTCCATTTTTAATTAAAAACAAAATTTTTATTTTATTTTAAAAATAAAATATTGTTTTTTACCCTTTCTTAAAATTGCAAAGTTAGCTTTAAATAAATTTGACCCCAATTTACTAGTTCAATCAATTATTTTTGAACCATTTAACTCAAATGTATTTTGAGCTTTAAATTCATTTAATTCTCGCTTTGAATTTGCTGCCGCAATAGCCAAAACTGCAGCTTCTAATGTTGTTTCGGCCGTTAATTCTAAAAATGGCAAAGCTGTAGTAAGTTGTTCAAAATCAGTTTCTGAAAGTGCTGATAAATCATTTGCTTGACTAAATAATTTTTCAGTAATTGCAATGGCATTATTAGCTGCTGTAATCCCGTGAATATCTTTGACTATTTCAAAACCTAAAACTTTCTGAGCTTCACGCTTAAATGGAGCAGTTTTATGCGATTCTAAAAGTTTTTCAATCTCTACAAGCGGTAAAAAAGTTAATCATTTTAATAATTTTTCAACTTCAGAATCTGACTGGTTAATTAAAAATTGGTACATTGCAAATGGCGAAGTTTTTTGTGGATCCAATCACAATGAACCCCCGCCAGTTGACTTACCAAATTTATTACCTTGAGCATCAGTTAGTAAATTAATTGTTACTCCAACAGCTAAATTATCATCACCCAAAGTTTTACGGATGATATCAATTCCCGAAACAATATTGCCTCATTGATCTGAGCCACCAACCTGCAACATAACATTTTTATGCTGATATAAGTACTTAAAGTCTCACCCTTGAATTAATTGGTATGAAAATTCAGTAAAAGAAAGCCCGTTTTCAATTCGCGCTGAAACAGATTCACGATTTAACATTGTTGAAATATTAGTAGTTTTACCCACTTCACGTAAAAATGTTAAAACATTCATATTTTCATAAATTTTTAAGTTATCAAATACTTCCAAACCAAAAGATTCTAATTGTTTTTGAATTTGGGCTTTGTTATTTAATAAAGTCTTCTGTGATAATAACGCTCGTTCTCCCGCTTTAAATGAAGGGTCGCCAATCATTCCTGTTGCACCACCCAAAATTGCAACTACTGGTTGATTAGCATTAGCAAAATGTTTTAAAACTATAATTTGAACATAATTACCTAAATGCAATGATTCGGCTGTAGGATCAAAACCGATGTAAACACCAGAATTTAAATCCATTTTAGCTAACTTATCCCAATTAGTAACATCTTTTAAAATACCACGTTGTTTTAAATCTTGAATTACATTTATCATATTTTTGACCCTTTATTAAGTTAAGAGATTAATTTACCAATAAATTATTATTTAAAGTATTTAAATTTTACATAATTTAAAAATTTTTAAAAGATAGAAACTACTAGAGTTTTTGCATTTTAATAATTAAAGTATAATAAGACTTATGAAAGTTGCAATTATTGTTGATTCAGCTTGTGGTTTAACGCAAGCTCAGGCCGCAAGAAAAAAATGATTTTTTTTGCCGCTTTATTTTACAATCGATTCTATTGAATATAAAGATGGAATTGACATCCAATCAGAAACGTTATTTAATTTTTTAACACCGGAGTCAACTTGTTCAACTTCTTCAACCCCATTAGGGCAAGCTGTAGAATTGGTTGAGAAATTGATTGCAGAACAGTATGACAAAATTGTTATTTATCCAATTAGTGCTGGATTATCATCCCAATATAACAATTTAACAAAAGTTTTAGAACAATACCCTCAAGTTAATGTTGTAAAATCTAACAAGGTTTCAGTGTTAACTTTAATTGATTTAATTAATTTTGAAAATGATTTAAAAAATGGTGTTGCATATGAGCAGGCATTTGCTAAAATGGAGAAAGATTTACATGGTCGTTTTATTCTAATTCCTAAATTTAATGATTTTCTTGTTAAAGGAGGACGTTTAACTCCGGCAGCTGCAGCAATTGCAAAATTATTAAAAATTGTACCAGTAATTGAATTGCGTAATGGAAAATTAGAAAGTGCTGGTAAGGGAAGAATTTTTTCTAAAACTGTAACTAAATATTTTAACGAAGTTGCGAGTGAATTTCCAAATTATAAAAGATTAATTGTGCATTCACGCAATAAAAATATTGATGAATTTGTTGAACATTTTAAGAATGTTACTGATGTTAAAGTAAATGATGTTCCTTTATTCCCAATTCCTGGAGTAATTTCAGTTCACACCGGAATTGAAGCTGTTGCTTTTGGTGTTTTAGATATTAATGATCAAACTTTTCAAGAATTAATGGAGATAACTAATAAAAAGTAATTATGAAAAAATTTATTTCTTTTTTACTTAATGTAATTTTATCAAGTTTAATAATTTATACATTATTAGGCATTGTTATTGTTGGATTCTTTTATTCGCGCTGATTTTATTATTGACAAGTTGATTATTTAGATATTCCAGCAACAAGTGGTTTTAAACGACCTGAAATAATTCAAAATTATAATATTTTGATAGATTATTTGGATTATTTTAAAAATGGTGATTTAACACAATCTACTTTTAAAATTTCTGAAACAGCAAAAATTCATTTTGAAGAAGTTAAAAACATAATGAGCATAATTGGAATTACTACCATTATTTCTTTAATTTTAGTTTTATTTTTAACTATTATTTGCTTCATTTTTAAAATTAAATATTACTGAATTTGAAACATTTCTTATTTTGGATTTATCTTAGTTGTAATTGGAATTATTGTTTTTGCTGATTTTGGTAATTTATTTGAAAAATTGCACAAAATATTTTTTGGCAATAATTATTGAATTTTTGATCCAAATACTGATGATTACATCAAAATTTTACCTTGAAAATTTTTTAGAAATAGTCTTTTATTTATTTTAGCTTTTTGGCTTACTGGTCAATTTTTAGTAACAATTATTGGATGAAAAATCAATCGAATTCGATTTAAAAAACTACAACATAAAAAACAACAAAAAATGATTATTAGTTAAGACCAATAATCATTATAATAATTATTTTCCTAAGCAAAAATTTGTAAACATGGAATCTAATAAATTATCTGTATCTGCCTTGCCGACAATAGTAGCTAAATTGGCTCATGCATTGTGCAAATCAACAATCACAACATCTGGCCCGAATCCTAATTCTAAACCTTGAATAGCATTTTCTAATGCTATTTTTGTTTTCTTAATTAATGCTAATTGTCTTGTGTTGTTAACAATTTCATAGTCATTTAGATCAGTTAAATTTGGTAAGTGTTGAAAAATGCTTTCTTCTAACTGAACTAAATCATTATTTTTAGCAGAAATATAAATTTTTTGCGGGTCAAATACTTTGTTTGTTAATAAATCTTTTTTATTAATAACTTGTAAATAAATTTTATTATGTGATTTTTGCGCAATTAATTCATCGAAATCGCTAAAATAATTCGTTGTATCAATTAAATGAATTACTATATCAGCATGATCAATGGCAGCTAATGATTTTTTGATCCCAATATTTTCAACAACATTATCGCTTTTGCGAATTCCAGCAGTATCTTTGATATTAAATAAAATACCTTGCATTTGTCATTGTCCCTCAACAATATCGCGGGTTGTTCCAGCTAAATCAGTTACAATCGCTTTTTCTTCTTTTAATAAAGCGTTTAATAATGAAGATTTACCAACATTTGGTTGGCCTACAATTGCAACATTAATCCCCTGAAAAATTAATTGTGCTTTTTCTGATTGAATAATGATGTTTTCTAAACGATTTAAAAGCTGCAAAATTTTTGGTAATAGTGTTTGACTAGTTAATTCTTCAATATCATCAATTTCTGGATAATCAATGTTAGTTTCACAATGACCAATTAATAGCAAAATTTCTTGCAACATTTGATCAATTAAATCTGAAGTAGCATTAGAAAATTTTGTTGCTGAAGTTAATGCTTGTTTTTGGGTTTTAGCATGAATTAAATCATTAATTGCTTCAGCTTTAACTAAATCCATTTTGCCATTTAAAAATGAACGACGTGAAAATTCCCCGGGTTCAGCTAGTCGGCAACCATGTGATAATAATAATTTCAAAATCATATTAGTATTAACAATTCCGCCATGGGCATTAATTTCTACTATATTTTCCCCGGTAAAAGTATTAGGAGCTTCAAACCAATTCACTAATACTTCATCAATTAGTGTTTCACCATCGTATATCTTGCCATAAGTAATAGTTTTATTAGTTCCGATTGTTCCTTTAAAAATTTTTTTTAGAATGCAAAAACTATCAGGACCTGAAACCCTAATAATTGAAATCGCTTGATTAACTAAATTTCCTGAAGCAATAGCCGCAATTGTATCAAACATAGTTTAATAATTTTAATGCAAATTACTAAAAAATTATTTTTTTACCGAAAAAATAATAAAAAAAACTATTAGGTTTTAACTCCTAATAGCAATAAATAGTTTTAAAAAACTTTTTTTATAAAACAGTAATTCTTACTGCTTGTTTTTTACCTTGTTTGTCTTCAACTTCGAATTCAACTCTTTCGTCATTTTCGATAGTTTTAAACCCACGATCTCCAGGTAATGAAGAGTAGTGGAAAAAGTAGTCTTGATTGTTATCTGCCACAACAAAACCATATCCTTTAGTTTCGTTGAATCATTTAACTTTACCTTGTAATTTCATATTTCAGTCCTTCTATTAACTTTAAAAATATCAAAAAGATATTTATAAAGTTATTTTATAAATTTTGATACTTATCTTATATTAATTAATCTTCTCTTTTTATATATTGTTTAAAAACTTTACAAATCAAAAGCAATAACCATAAAACAAGCTAAATAGATTATACACATTAACATAACTAATCCAAGCATAAAGCAAATTATTAGCTTCAAAACTTATTTTTTTATAATAATTGAAAAAATAACTAGCTAATAAATTATTTTGCTAGTTATTTGATTTTAAAAATTTTATTTATTAAAATTATTGTTAAATGAATTTAAAAACAATTATTGGTGGTAACTTTCTAAAATAGTCACTCTTTGCTTAATATCAACTATTTCAGCTTTAATTTCAGTAAAGTTTTGCTGATCTCTCGCATCTTTTTCAACAAATCTTCGTTCCAAATCTTCTTGTTTTGATTTTATTTCACTAACAGTTACAGTTAAATCATTTACACGTATTGTTAAATCATCTACACGTCTCGTTAAATTATCTACACGTATTGTTAAATCATCTACACGTGTCGTTAAATCATCTACTCTTTGAGCTAAATTATTAAGAGTTGTAACAATTCCATTAACTGTATTAACAAGTGTAGTAACAGTAGTTGAAATTCCACCAATAATACTTGCTAGTTCATTAATTTTATTAGTGTTAGAACTAACCATTCCGTATAACTCGTGCACTATTTTTTCCAGATTATCAAATCGACTATTTATACTTGGTCTTGGCTGTTTTTTCATATCTTTAACTCCTTGAATTACCCCACTGAATTGAGCACTATCATCATTTAAAAATTTTATCATGATTTTAACAACATCAGAATGAGTTAATAGTTTTATAAAGTATGATTTATTTAAATTATATTCAAAATTTGGAACAACATTTGACAAATCAAAAGGTTTTTTTGACATTTTTTCTCCTTTATAATAAATAATGATTAACTAATAAGCTTTTTTATTAAATAATGTAATTAAAGGTTGCCTGTAAATCAATTTATTAAAGCTTTTCTAAATCAGAACGTAAATAATAAAATTCTATAACGTATTTCTAAAAAAACTCTACGGAGTGTTAAGTAAATAATTTTTCATAGCAAAGCAAAAATTTTTCTATAAGTAGACTCATTATTTTTCATTATTGCCTCTTTTTAAGTTATTTGATGTTTCATCAATAACATGAATACATTCACAATCATCATCATCTCAGTCTAAACCTTCATAATCTTGTTCATCAAAAGCAAGCTGAATATTTTGTTCATTAAGCTTTTGATAATCAAAATAATTATCTAAATCATTTGGTTTGTAATTTATGTCAAAATTATTTAGATAATTTTTGTTTAATGTAAATTGGGAATTTTGATTCGTTCTATTTACAAGTTGTTGATTAGTATTTGGAATTAAATTCAAATCAGTTGAATTAAGTTTTTCATAATAATAATTTTTCATTTTTTTCCTCGGTATTTAATTAGTTTATAAAATTAAATAAAATGTTTTAAAATAAGCAAAATTTTTAAAAATGTGAAAAAGTTTTTTAAAAATATTTAAATATTTTTTATTTTTAGACAAAAAAACCTATAGAAAATAAGCACATCATCTGTTTAAAAATAGAAAAGATTTCTTTAAAGTGGGTTTATCACTCTTTTTCCACTCTTAAAGAATCATTTTTATATGCTTGAAAACTTATTTCATTAATAACTAATGTTTCACATCAGCATTTAGTATTAATATTTTTTCAAAAACTTTCTCCCATTGGGTCGAAAAAACTTAAATTTAAAACACTTATTGCATTTTGATAGTAATTTTGCATGATTCCTCACTTTATTAAAATAGTATTTTTAAAATACATTTTGCGCTAATGAAAACATTAGCTATTTTTAATTGAGTTTAATTTCTTACTCATTTATATATCGCTAAAAACAATCATTTTTAATAAAAAATTTTTTACATTTTTTAAAAAAAATCTATTTCTAATTAAAAAAATAAGTAAAATAATACTTTTTAATAAAAGTTAAATTTTTAAAAACTAGTAAAAAGCTAAAATTTTAGCTGAAAATAGATAATAAAATTTAGTTTTAAATAAAAAACTATAATAAAGCTGCTTTTGGATTCAAAAACAATAATTTAAAAAACAATATTTTAGTTATTCAATAAACTAGGGCAAAAAAGCGAACCACAAAATTAACTTTGATCCAATATTAAGACATTCAAACTTGAAGATTAATTTTTTTATTATGGCAAGATATTTAAAACCATTAAAATGATTAGAATCTTTTGAAATTTATGAAAAAAGTTATGGTTTTTTCATCTTTTTTGAAAATAGTATTGCAATAAATTAAATAGAAAAAAAGTACTCTAATAAAGAAAAACAGTAAAAAATTAACAATTTAATAGATCAAATATTATTTAAAAGAAGTAATGAAAATAAAAAACTAGTTGAATCTTTTATTAAGTTAAATAACAAAGAATTGAATGATTTCATTATAGAAAATAATGGTTATTTTAAAATACAAAAAATATCAAAAAAACTTTTTCAAGTAATGTAAATTTTAAATTATTTAAAAATAAATTTTAATAAAAATTTGCATTATTTTAAATATAAAGTAAAAATTTTACATTTTTATAAAGTTAATTTTTATTTATTTTATAATTCTTTTATAAGGAAGGTTTTTTAAAATAATTAAAATATTTAATATTTCTAATTTTAATTTAAGTAATTTTTAAAAATAATATTTATTTATTATTTAAAAAAGGAGTTTTAATTATGAAAAACAAAAAACAAAAAATTATTTAATTTTACCTAGTTCATTTTTAGAGACTACTGCAATATTTGTTTCATCAACTATGAGCTATTCCCTTAATAATAAAGAAGATATAAATAATTATTCAGATTTATTAAAAGATAAATTAATTAAAAGATCAGAATTTCAAAATGTTAATCATTATTTAAACCAAAATGGTGAAATTGTCCAAAACAATACAGAACATATAGAATTAAATTACTTTTAAAATACCAATTTAAAAATAATAAAAATATTTACAAAGATGTAAGTTTACTTTCTAAAAAATATAAGGATTTCATTTTAAATAATTTTATTGATGATGTTTTAGCTGTAACATATGTTAAAAAATAAAAAGAAATTTTTAATTATTTTTTCTATATTTTCTGTACTTGTAATTCCAATAGTTTTAATACCTTATTTACTTTTTACAAAAGAAAAAAATAATGAAATAGAAAACAAGGGTAAAATGAATTCCAAAGATGAAAAACCAACTGGTAAAAAAGTTAATATAAATAAATATATTGATTTTGATTTTGAAAAAAATGAAAAATTATACGAAAAACCAAGTATTATAAAAACTAAATTTGATTTTCAATATTTTGGATCACTTTATGGTTGCAAGTGATTTTTCTGAGTTTAAAAAATTTAGTAATAAATTAAAGAAAATCATTTTAGAAGATAACAAATCTAATAAAGAATATGAAGAAAAAACAGGATTTTTAAATAATTTTTTGAATTTCTATGAAAAAAAATTAATGATAAATTTTTTGAAAAATTTGATTTAGTTTATTTTTTTGAAACTCAAACAATGATTTATGGAAAAAGAACATTAGATTCTATTGTAATTCAAAACAATAATATTTATTTAAATATTGTTAATTATGGTGCTATTGCATTCGAAATAGAAAAAGGATTTCCGATTATAGCAGCAAAAGCAGCCATTGATGAACCTTTAACATATTTCGCAATAATCCCTAAAACTAATAGTGCCAAAATTCAACAAAATATTGTTAATAGATTAGAAAGATATAATCAATATAAAAAATATAGAAAAAAAGTTCCGATAGGTATAATCTTTAAATCAAAAAATCAAACCATTGAATCAGAATTTATTGAGCTAGAATAATTTAAAAAAGTAGGTTGAATAGCCTGTTTTTCATTTTTTTAAAAATAATTAATAAAACTTAGTTTTAAATAAAAAAATTATAATAAAAGTTACTTTTGAATTCAAAAGCAACAATTTAAAAAACAATATTTTAGTTGGTTATAACAATTTTATAAATGGTTATAAAATTAAAAAATTTAAAGCTAGAATTGCTTTTAAAAAAATATAATAAAAAAACAAATTCTCTGGGCAGAATTTGTTTTTTTATATGTGTTAATGCTAATTAAACCAATTTAGCGAAGTATCTTAAAACTCTTACATATTGATTTACATATGACAATTCATTGTCATATCATGTGTAAAGTTTGTAAAGTCTTTTACCATTTACTTCCATAACTTTTGTTAATGTAGCATCAAAAATTGATCCATGTGTTTCACCAATGATATCAGCTGAAACAATTGGTTCATCTGTATACCCAAATGATTCTGAAACATTTTCTTTCATGTAAGCATTAATTTCAGCTTCAGTTGCATCGTGTTTTAGTTCTAAAACAAGGTCAACAAATGATCCTGTGATAACTGGAACTCTTAAAGCAATTCCATCTAGTTTTCCATTTAATGAAGGCACTACTAAACCAATTGCTTTTGCTGCTCCGGTTGTTGAAGGAACAAGGTTGAATGCTGCAGCACGTGCTCTTCTCAAGTCGTTGTGTGGTGCATCTTGTAATCTTTGGTCAGCTGTATAAGCATGAATTGTTGTCATGTATCCTTTTTCAATTCCTCATTTTTTATCCATGAAGTGTACTAATGGTGCCAAAGCATTTGTAGTACATGAAGCAGCTGAAACAATTTGATCACTTGGAGTTAAAATTTCGTGGTTAACGTTGAAAACAACTGTTTTCAAATCACCTGAAGCTGGTGCAGAAATTAAAACTTTTTTAGCTCCAGCTTTTAAGTGTTTTTCTGATCCTTCTTTTGATGTAAAGAACCCTGTTGCTTCAACGACAACATCAACACCCAATTGTCCTCAAGGTAAGTTTTCCGGATCTCTTTCAGCATAAACTTTAATTTCTTTTCCGTTAACAATTAAAGATGTATCTGTTGATTCAACCGTTCCATCAAAACGTCCATGTGCTGAATCGTATTTTAATAAGTGTGCCAAAATTTTTGGACTTGTTAAGTCATTAATAGCAACAACTTCAACTTCATTTGCTGCTGTTTTTAAAAGTGTTCTAAAAACTAAACGACCAATTCTACCGAATCCATTAATAGCAATTTTTTTCATGTTATTTATTTATGATCCTTTCAAAATAAAAAATTAAAATTCTAAAATAAATAATTGATAATTAAATGTCTTTATTTATTCAAAATGTGTATTTTAATCTTCTCTATTATATAGCAATAAAGGCGAAGTTTTCAAAAGTTTTCTTACAAAAAAAATACTTTTTTATGAAAATGTCTTTATAGTTAATAAATAGCCAAAAATGTCTTTTTTTCATCAAAAAAGTTCTATTTAAATTTAAAATACTTTTATAAATCTTGCTTTTGAGTTGCTAAAATGCTTGCAATTCGAGCCTTACTGATATCTGAAATTAAATATGTTCCTGCAACAGCAACGTCTGCGCCATTCAAAAATACCTCAGGACCAGTAATGGCATTGATGCCACCATCAACTTGAATCAAAAACTTTAATGCATGATTATTTCGAATACGAACTAAATCACGAATTTTTTCAAGTGCTTGTGGTTGAAATTGTTGTCCTCCAGCTCCAGGTTCTACACTCATAACTAAAACCACATTCAAGTTTGGCAAAAAAGGAATAATCGCTTTAATATTAGTGTCTGGTTTAATTGCTAAACCACATTGTAAATTTAGTGAAGAAGTTAAGCTAATGAAATGTTCGATTTCAGCAGTATTTTTAAAAGCTTCAAAATGTGCTGTAACTAAATCAACTTTATTTTTTAATTGCATAACATAATCTAATGGGTTTATTACCATTAAATGAGCATCTTTGAAATGTTTAGGGCAATGCCTTTTAAATTCAGTTATTTCTTCAACTGAAATAGCATTATTATTAACGAAAATACCGTCCATAATATCATAATGAATTCATTTAATTCCAAAAGCTAATAGCTTTTTAATTGTAAAAATTCTATTTTCAGGAGCAACATTTAAAATAGAAGGAGCAACTAATTTTTTAAACATTATATTTTTACCTCATTAAGTAATTTTAAGTAATTTTCATATCTTCACTGTGGAATGATTTCTGCTTTTACAAGAGTTTTGACATTACAGTCATTTTCCGGTTCATTAAAATGAATGCAAGTTTTGTATTTACACCGCTTTGAAGCTTCAGCAAACATTTGGTATGAGTGCGCTTTTTCAAGTGGTGTTAATTCTAATTCAATACTTGAAAAACCGGGGGTATCAATTAATTCGCCTTGATTTCACGCAATGATTTGCACTACTCTTGTAGTGTGTTTACCACGATTTAATGCTTTTGAAATTGCTTGTGTAGCAAAATCATTGTTGGATAATAAATTAATTGCTGTTGTTTTCCCTACCCCGCTTTGACCCATAAAAACACTAGTTTTATTTTTAAAAATTTTACGTAAGGCTTCCAAATTTTGGTCAGATGTTTTGGAAAAACGAAAACAGTGATAATTTAATTGTTCATAACTTTGCACTATTGAATCGTCTGGATTTAAGTCATATTTTGTAAAAATGATTACTGGGTGAATTTTTTTAGCCTCTACAATCATCAAAAATTTATCAAGTAATAAACTCGAGAATTTAGGTTCCTTAAGTGAAATAACAATAATAGCTTGGTCTATGTTGGCAATTTTAGGACGTGTAAAATAATTGCGACGTGGATAAATTTTAGTTAAAAATCCATTTGGCTCAAATTCAACATAGTCACCAACTAATGGACTTGTTTCTAAATTGCGCAATTTACCGCTACCCCGTGTACGATATTCTTGTTCCGTTTCTTGATCAAAAATATCATAGAATCCAGCATTAATTCTAATTACCTTACCCCGCATTAATTATTACCTCAAAATAAAACACCCAAAACAACAACTAAAATTAGTAAAAATATTGCCACTAGTGAAAGTCAAATTAAAATTGTTTTTAAACTAAAATGTTTCCAATTTCAAAAATTTTTGCCTTCTTTATGTTTGTTATTTCCGTGTTGTTCTTGTTTAATAAAATTTTCAACATCTTGAATCAATTCATCTAAGCTTTGATAACGTTGCTTTCAGTCCTTATGTGTTGCTTTTGCAACAATTTGACTTAAAGCTTGAGGAATTGTATTTTTTAATTTAGATAGTGATAAAATTTTTTCTTGCACCTGTTTATTTAAAATTTCTTGCGGTAATTGACTTTCATCGCTATAAAAAGGCGTTTCACCAATTAGCATTTCATACATTAAAATTCCAAATGAATAGATATCAAAAGATTCTCTAATTAAAATGTTAGTTTTTAAAATTTCTGGTGGTAAATAATGAGCTGAGCCTACAATTTTATTATTTTTAATAATATTTTCAGTATAACGGTAAGTTGCAATTCCGAAATCAATAATTTTAACTTGATTGGCATTATTAACCATAATATTTGAACTCTTAATGTCACGATGAATAATATTTTGTTCGTGTAATGTTTTCAAACCTTGAGCAATTTGTTGAATATAATTTAAAGCCATATCATTAGTGAGACCGCCGTTACGTTCGATAACATCTTTCAAAATTTCGCCTTCAACATATTCTAAAACAAGATAAAATTCCTCATTCCTTTCATCAAAACAATAATCATGCATTTCAGTAATGTATGGCGAGTTTAAATTTTGTAAAATTTTAATTTCATCCCAAAACCGCTTTTTGTTATTTTCAAGACGATTTTTAGGTGAATGCATAATTTTAACAGCATAGCGCAAATGATTTTTTTTACTTGTGGCTAAATAAACTCGAGACATGCCACCTTCACCGATTTTGCGCAGCACATGATAATTTTCATTTAGAGTTTTAAAATGCGGTAATAACATTATTTATCCAATCTAAATAACAAAATTGACAAATTATCATCACTCCCATTACTTAGTGCCAACTTGATAATTTGATTAGTTTTATTTTTTAGTGATGTGCGTTTGTCTAAAATAATTTGCACAGCATCATTAGTAATAAAATCATGTACTCCATCAGTAGTTAAAAAAACATATTGTGGTGAATTTTGTAAGACAAATAGCTCAGGAAATAGTTTTTTACTAGGTCCTAAAGATGAAGTGATTAAGTCTTTATAAGGATCTTTCGTTGCTTCTTCAGAGGTTAGTCCTTCATATCTAATTTGATAGTTTAAACGATTGTGATCAATTGTAACTTGTTTAATTTTTTGAAGATTTGATATATAAGCTCGAGAATCTCCGATGTTAAAAAAATAACATTTATTACTATCGTGAAACTTTAAAAAAGCTACTAATGTAGTTCCCATATCTAACTTATTAACATCATCTTGAGCTGATTTTTTCATTAGCTTTAGCGCTTGATCTACACCTTGGCTAAACCATTTTTCAACGTTTTTTACATCATCCTTTTTCAAAGCGACATTATAAAATAACCATTCAAATGCTTGAGTAGCAAAACGTGATGCCAAAGCTCCAAACTTATGCCCGCCCATGCCATCACATAAAACTCCAATTGTAAAAACTTTGTTGTCCAAAATTTTTCAAGCATCTTGATTTTGTTCTCTAATTGTCCCAATATCTGTTGCTGCAAAAAATTTCATTAATCCTCATCCAACTCTTTTTTGATAATAGTTGCTATTTCTTGAGCAGCTTTTTCAATTGCTTGATTAACAATAAAGTATTTAAAATGACGAATATGCGTTAATTCTTCTTGTGCTTTTAATAAACGTAAATGAATCTGCTCTTCGTTTTCAGTTCCTCTTTTACGAATTCTTTCTTCTAATTCTTCCAATGATGGAGGCAATAAAAAAATCGAAATAACTTCATCAATTTTTCCCATTTTTGTATAGTATTCTAAAACTTGAATTGCTCCTCAAGTTTCAATTTCTAAAAAAGGGTTATGATTAGCAAGTAAAATTGTTTCCACTTCTGAATTTAATGTTCCATAATAATTCCCGAAGTGTTCACTCCATTCTACTAATTCTTTGTTAGCAATTTTATTTTGAAATTCTTCTTTTGAAATAAAAAAGTAGTGCACACCATCTTCTTCACCTTCACGTGGATTTCTTGTTGTTAATGAACGTGATAAACGTAAACGTAAATCTTTATTTTTAAAAAGAAATTTTTCAATCGTTCCTTTACCAACACCGGATGGACCTGAAAAAATAATAATTTTGTTTTTTTTCATATTAATTAATTCCTTTTTTATTTTTAATAAATTGCTAAGCTTGCGTAATGAAAAGAATTTTTGTTTTACTATAGACTTTGGTTTTTTGTATTAAAAAATGTTTAGGTAAAACAATTTGATCTATATCATTAGTTTCTAAAATAATAATCCCATGTTTTTTTAGCAGTTTATGAGCTTTAATTAAAGCTAAACTTTGATTTAAAATATCAAAAAGCTCATAAGGAGGGTCTAAAAAAATAAAGTCAAATTCAATATTTTTTTTATGTTCCAAAAAAGTGATAGCATCAGTATTAAAAATTTCAATATTGTTAATATTTAATTTTTTAATATTTTTATTTAAAACTTGAAAAACTTTGCGATTTTTTTCAGTTGCAATAACCTTAGTTGCCCCGCGCGAAACTGCTTCAATCGCCATGGCTCCTGAACCTGAAAATAAATCCAAACAAATACTATTTTGAACTTCAAATTGAATACTAGAAAAGATTGCCTCGCGTACCTTATCAGTCGTGGGTCGGGTTATTTCTAAATCTGGATAATCAATTTTAATGCCTTTATATTTTCCTGCAATTATTCTCAACATTGTTAAATTTAATTTTATCAAAATTACATAATTAAAAAAGTTAAAATTTATAACTTTTTTAACTTTTAGAATAAATAATATTAAAATAAAAGCACATCTTTTTATGATGTGCTTGTGATTACTGAAATAAATGTAATTTTAAAAATTACTAACTTGATGTTTCTTCTGCTGTTGCATCACTTTCTCCGGAAGTAGTATCCGCAGCAGGGGTAACAACGGCGGCTTCTGAGGAGTCAGAAGAAGAAGAAGAAGAAGCGGAGTCTTCTGATGCGGGAGCACTAGCAGACGGAGCACTAGCATCTACGGAAGAAGCACCGCTATCAGCAGAAGTTGTATCAAATCCATAAGTAGTAGCTGTTAATGCCGTAAAGTTTGTGCCATCTTTTACAAATACAGCAAATAGATATCTTGTGCTAGCTGTTAATGAACTTAAATCATGTGAAATAGTTGTGGTAGATGAAGTAATTTGTGTTTCTGATCCGGCATCCATTCAAGTTGTTTCGCTTTCTTTTCTATATCTAAGAATTAATTTTTTACCACTGTAATCTTGTAAATTATTAGCTGAAATTTTAGCTGCATTAGCTGTTATATTTTCAACTTTTGGAGTAGGTGATTTTCAGGTTGTTACATCTTTAAATTCTGTTAAATCATAATCAGCTACTAAAGCTTCATTTTCAGTTTTATAAACAACTACTTTGTATTGGTAATTTGTTCCTGGATTTAATCCATTAATTCTTATATCATTTTTAGACGCTTTATTACTTTCAGATACTAATAAAGAAGTTAGTGCTTCTTTTAATGTTCCATCAGTCTTTTGTTGATATATAACTTTTAGTGTACGACCAACAAATGAGCTCAATTTTTCTAATGAAACAGTAATTGTGTCAGAAGTTTTATCTTCTGTTACTTTTGGTAATTGTAATGGCGATTCAGTTGTATATAGCTCTTCATTATTTAATCGTACTTTAGGTGAAACATTACTTGGAGCATCAGTTGGCGCTTTTCCTTCTTCATATACACTAAATCCAAATTCTTTATCACCAGAAAGTTCAGTTGAAGTTAAATCAATTACAAAATTATTTTTATTAGTTTCATCAATTGTTTCTGTTAAAGTTTTTGAATGTCATGAACCAGCCGAAGTTTCTCCTTCAGCTTCTAGTTCATCAGTAACAACTACAAGTTTTTTACCAATATAAGCATCTAAACTACTTAATGTTAATGTTACTTTTTCGGATGTAATCTTTGTCACAACGACATTGATTGATTTAACTGACCTAAATGTTCCAGGCATTTCTAATAAAGGATTTTTATGATCCTTAACAAATAATTGGTATTTATATTCAGTGTCTGATGCTAATCCTGTAAGATTGAATTCTTTATTTTTGTCTCAACTATCATCACTTGATCCACCTAATGTGACTGCAGCCACTTTAGCTGTTGTACTATGGAAATCTGTTTCTGAAACAGGGATTGCGCGAAGTTCTAATTCTTTACTTTGATAATTTGTATCATAGTTTTCAAATTCAAATTTAGCTTTACTTAAAGATAATTGAGGGAAACCACTTTTTATGAAAGCATATTTTAGTGTATTGAATTCAATAGGAGTTTCTAATAATGCTGAATCAGGCAATTCTTCTAAATAAAATTGTGCAATATAGTTTTTGTTAGGTTCTAAATCTTTTAATAAAACTTTAACACCCTCAGTTGCTGAATTTGCAGTTGCTGGCACACTGATTTTCACTTCTTTGTATTGATCTTTAGTTTTTAAAAGCATTTCATCAGTATATTCAGAGTTTTTTTCTGCATATCGTACAATAAAGTTAAATTTAGAATCAGCTGTCACTGTATTTGGGTATGATAATTTCATTAATTTAAATTCTGCTGATGAAGCCCCTTTTTCAACAGTAGCTGTAATTTTTTCTGTTGTTTTTAATTTTGAAACTACTCCTGGTGCAAGTTGTAAAACATTAATTGACTTATCTTTTGTTGTTAGAGATAATCCATATACTTTGTTCGATGCTAAATTATTAAATGTAGCATTTATCTTAGCGTCTTTAACTTTAACTTCATAAGTTGTTATAAATTCAGCTGATTCAACTGTTGGTGCTGTAGCTGAGGTCGATGATGTTTCTGATGCTGCTGAAAGAGATACACTTGAGCTTGTTGTCACTGAGGTATCTGCTGGAGCAGCGGCTGCTGCAGGAGTTTCGCTTCCGCTAGATGGGGTTGTAGATGTAGTAGGCGGGGTTGTAGATGGAGTTGTTGTTGTTGTTGTTGTTGTTGTTGTTGTTGTTGTTGTTGTTGTTGGAGGTGTTGCAGTTCCTGAAGTTGGATTAGTTAATAATTCAATAACTAGTGTTTCACCTTCATAATTTTGTAATCCTAAAACATCAAAACTAAGTGCTGTGGGGGTGGCTGTAATTTGTACATCATTTATGCCAGTTGTGTGATGTGTTTTATGACTTGTTGTTTTATCTAGTATAGCAATATCTGTTTCTGCTATTGTTCCATCTTTTGCATAAGTTACTAAACTAATTGTGTAAACAGATCCTGGTTTTAAATTCTCAACTTTGATATTTAATTGATTGTTTTTATTTGTATCAGTTACTAAAACGGGTGTAGAAGTTGTGCTTGAACTAGTGTATGTTTTAGTTCCGTTAGTTTCAGTTGTTTCGAAAGCTCTTAAATAAACATTTGCTCCTACATAATCATCTAATTTGTTAACAACAAAAGTTAATGAAGTAGATGAAGTTTCAACCAATGCAATTGTAGGAGTAATTTTTGCAGGGGTCACTGGGGGTTGTGGAGTTGTGTCAACCGGAGCAGGGGTTGTTACTGTTAATTGTGTTGGGAAAGTTTCTTCACCAACTTTAACACTAACAGCATATGCTTTAGAAGCCACTAATCCTGTAAGGGTAACTTCCATTCATGTAGCATCATTAGCCATTGATACTGTTTTTTTTACAGCTGAACCAGTTGCGTCTGCACCTGAAGGGGTGAAAATAACTTCAAAATCTTTACCTTGTAATTTAGCATCAGTAACTTTAATTGTTGCTTGATTACTTTGAACACTAACTGAACTAACGGTAGGATTTAATTTATCTTCTTTTTTCGAAAGGGTTACACCTAAAGCAATTGCTACAACCGAAACTGCAGCAACACCAGCTATAGATAAACCAATTAATAGTTTTTTATTCATAATTTGCACCTCTTAGATAAATAGCAAAATGTATTTTTAAAGCACTTTTAAAAATACACTTAAAACTAAATATTACATTCTTAAAAATAACAAAGTTAAAGTTTGTTAATATTAGTTAAAAAACATTATACCAAATTTTAAAAAATATCTTTTGTTAAATATAAATATTACTTATAGAAAAATTTAGGTAAATTGATTAATTTTTGCTTAAAATTTTATGTTTTTTTGAGTAAATATCTATTATTTAGCAATTGTTTTTTCAGTTTGAAAACTTAAAGAATCTTTGAAAATTGGCTCATAGTTTTCACCATTTTTAACAGCTAAATTATATTGATATGATGTCTCTGAATCTAGCCCCGATAGTGTAACTTCAATATTTGTTGTTGCATCAGTTATTTTTTGATCAGTAGTACCTGCATTCATTCACTTGCTCTCACCAAGTTTTTTATAAAGAATTCGTAATTCTTTATTAATATAAGCTGCCAAATGATTGGCTGTTAATTTAACTCCTGACCCTGTTAAATTAGCAATAGCAATTTTCGGCTCTGCAAGTGTTGTAAAATTTGTTTCACTCACAACATCAAATACTTGTTCTGATTGATTATCATCTAAAGTTTTATGAGCAACTATTTTATATTGATAAGGAGTATTTTTTTCTAAATTATTTAATGTTAGCAAAACTTCTGTTTTACTATTTTCTGGATTTAGTATAATTTTTTGTCCTAGTTGATAATTTTCAGTTGCAAGATTTTTTTTATACATAATTGACAAAGTATAACCAACTAATGATTTTAAATTAGCTAATTTAACTACAAATTGATTATATGATAATGTTTTTTGCTCAATTTTAAGTAGCTGCAATAACGGGTATTTAATCCCTTGTTCTTCTGAACTAAATAATTCATTACCATTGGTTTTAAATCCTACTTCTGTTGGTTTAGCTGCAATTGCTTCATTATCTAAATATAAATTGTAGCCATAAATTTTTTCACTTGGTAATTCTGTTGTTGTTAATTCAACAAGTAAATTATTAGCATTCTCATTAGTTATACCTGAAATTGTTTTAGTTACTCAATTGCCGTTTTCAGTTGCGTCCTTAGCTTCAATTTCGTCAGTAATTAATTTTAGTGTTTTGCCTACATAAGCATCTAAATCAGTAAGTCTTAAAACAATTTTTGAAGTGCTGATGCTTTCAATATTAACTTTGACACTTTTGGCCGATGTAAAAGTTCCAGTTTCTGCTAATAACGGATTTTGATTACCCTTGATAAATAACTGATAGTAATATTGAGTTTGTGATTCTAACCCATTTAATGTAAAAGTAACTTCAATAGTTTTGGAATCAGCTGTCCCCACTTCACTTGTTGTGGATTCAAGTTTTAAAGTATTTGTAGCAAAAAAACCTTTTGTTAAATCTGTTGTATAACGCAATTCTAAAGTTTTATCTTTATATTTTAATTCTGAATTAGTAAAAGTTAAAATAGCTTTGGATTTTTCAATCACCGGATTTGGGTGAGTTGTATCTGCTGCTGGTTTTAAGATAAATTGTTTTTCAGTTGTAAATTCTCCTGGAATTTTTAAAAGCGGAGCTGATACTAAATTTTTTAAATAAATTTGATAAACATATGATTTATTTGCTTTTAAATTATTTAAAAGAAAATTAACACCATCCGTGGCATGAGTTGCAGATACTTGACCTTGAACGATTGCCTCACTATAATCTTTATCACCAGCAAAAATTTTTCCAAAATCTTTTGTTTCTGAAGTTTTTTCAGCAAATCGAATTAATAATTCAATTTTTGAATTTTGATTAATAGGCTGACTATAAGCTAAATTTTTAACATTTATTTGACTACTAATTGGACCTGGTGTAGCTGTAGCAGTAACTTCATTAGTAGTTTTTAAATCTTTTCCTGGAGCTTGATTAAATATCACTTCATCTGCTTTACCAGCAACTTGTTTTACAATTTGGAAGCCATATTCAGTATTTGTTTTTAAATTATTAAAAGTAACTTTTAATTCACCATTAATAACTTTAACAGTTTCTAATAATTCTTCAGGGACTTCAGATTTTGGAACAACAGCCTCAGAATCTTTAGAATCATCGGTTGGAGAATCTTGAGTATCAGGCTGAGAATTGATTTCTTCATCTGTTTTATCACTTGAATCAGATTTCCCTTCTTCTTCTTCTTCTTCTTCTTCTTTGGCTGTTGGTGATTTATTTTCTGGATTTGGTTCTGCAGAATCTGGATTCAGATCTTTTGAACCATCATCATTAGGATTAGTTTCTGCTGAAGTTGTCGCTTCTTTTGTTTTATCAGTTTCTGAAGATGTTGGATCAGTTGTAGGCTCTGAGTCTTCTTCTACTTTTGTAGCATCTTCATCTGTGCTTGGTGATTCTGTTGGTGAAGCTGGTTCGCTAGGTGCTGGTGGCTCTAGTGCTGGTGCTGGCTCATCCGGATTATTTTCTGATTCAGAAGCAACTTCTTCAGCTTTAGTTTCTGTTTCGTCTGTAACTTTTGCTTCTGCGCTATCTTCATTCGATTTTGCTTTCGAATCTTCTGTTGTAGTTGCGCTTTCAGCATCAGGTTGAGTTGCAACAGATGAAGTGGAATCAGATGTTGAAGATTCGGTTGATTCAGAATCTTTTGGGGTTTCTGCGACTGGTTTTGTTCGCTCAGATGGGCTGGGAGTTTCTGGGTCTGATGGAGTAGCTTCCTCACCTGGAGCTTCTAGTAAATTAAAACTTGAGATTTTTAAGCTAGATGTTGGCGATGCATTAGGTTTTGGGGCTACTTTAGCTTTTTCTTCCTCCTCTTTTTTAGCTGCCTCAGTTATTACTTTTTCTCGCGCCATTTTATCAGCATAAGCTTTGTTATACAATCTAGCAACTAAATTTTGATTATTATATTTTTCCAAACCGGCAATAACAAGTGCAATAGTATTTGAAGTTTGTAATATTTCACTTGCCCCTAAATTAGCATAAGTTTTAGCTTCTTCATTATTAATAATTATTTCATTAGATTTATTTTGTTTTTTCTCTAATAAATTAAATAAATATTCGGTATTAGGTGATAAATTAGTTAAATTAAATGTTAAGGAATTTTTATTACTATAAGTTACTTTCATTGGTGCAGAATCAATCGGAGTTACTTTGTCATTGCTTGAACTTGTTGTAGTATTAGCAGTTGGCTTGGGATTATATTGTAAAAAAACTTCTTTACCAACAAAAGCATCTAATCCAACTAAAACAACTTTCATTGATGTAGTTGTAATGTTTTCGAATTTCATCCCAAGTGGTGTTTTAGTTTGTGGCGGGATTGGATTAGTTTGGGCTGATGAAGTTATAATAACTTCATTTTTATCATTAAAAATTTCAATTACATATTGAGTTGCTGCACTCAAGCCGGTAAATTCTAAAATGGATGATGTTTTTTCAGCTACATCAATTGATTTGGTTTTAGTTGCACTATCTGTTACTTTAGAATTTTTTTTATAAACTTTCACTGTTAAAGTTTGTTTTTTATAAGCCTCCAAATTTTTAACTTCAATTTTAAAACTTGATGTTTTAGCGCTAACAAAAGCGATTGTTAGTTCTTCTTTAGGTTGAACTACGGTTTTTTTGTCTTTACTACCACTTGGTAGGGTAACAGCGACAACAACTCCGATAGTAATGGCAACAACTCCAACGGCACTTCCAATTATAAGTGGTCTAATTAGTTTTTTATTCATAGAAACTCCTCAAAGGTAATTATTATTATTATTATTATTATTATTTAAAAACAACAATTATTTAAATTTTAAATAAGTTAAATAAATATTAAATTATATCAACATTGCCAATTAAATAAAAAAAACGTCATATTTATTATTTGACGTTTATAGATAAAAAATTAATCAATTTTTGTAGTGTCAAATTTCCCGGAAATGACATTGATATTACGAGTAATAATTCAACAGTTAGGATCAATTTTTTTAACTTCTCGTTTTAAAAAATTAACTTCTAAAATTAATGCTGCCGTTTCAATTTTAGCTACTTCACGATTTGTATAACCTGAAGTCCCTTTTCAAGCATTGAAAGAGTGTCAATAGTTAATAGCTAATAAATGTTGCATAATTTTTGTTTGCTTTTCGGGAGTTGTATAAATTGAAACTAAAACTTTTTTATACTTTGGAAAAATAAAATTCACACCCATAGAAATTATTAACATTCAAATAATGGTACTAATTGTTTTAATACCTAAAATTTTATCAATTTTATTGTCTGGATTTTTAATAAAATTACCTGTTAAATAAATTGTTAAAAATGAGAAAAAAGTAATTGTAATTGACACCAACAACATAAACATTCCAACAGGTTTTTGTTTTTTAACTGAAAAGAAGTAAACAATTACATCAGTTCCACCTGAAGAACCGCCAAATTTTCATGTTAAACCAATTCCAGTTGTGGCGAATACAGCACCTACAAAAGTGTAATACAAGGCTAATCATTGGTCTGTCCCATCAGAAATTTTTCAACCTGATTTAATTTCTGTGTTTGACATTAAAAAATGTTGGATTGGTCCTGTTAGTAAAATTTGTTCCCAAACAATTTGGAATATCATCCATGAAGCAGTCAAAAAAATAAAACTTTTTTTTACCTTGAATCAAAAATAAATTAAAATTGGTAAGTTGAATGCTAAATATAAAATTGAAAAATAAGGTTTTAATTCTTCAAAAATATAAGTTAAAATAGTTGGAATTGAGGTTACTCCACTAGGAATGGTGGCAGCACGAACAACAAAAAAATGAATTCCAAAATTAAATAATAACGAAGCAAAAAACATCATTAAAATGCTTAATGGGTAATCTTTGATAAATCTAAAAATATTAAACTTCTCTGTTTGGCCATATTTTAATGTTACGCGTTCTAAATTAGCTGAATTTAATTTCAAATTATTGCAGAAATTTTTACAACCATTAGTTAAGCGATACTTAGAGTTTTTATCTTTCATAATCGACATATAATAGCATATTTTTTTATAAATTATTTTGTTTTTTTAAAAAACTTTAAAATAATAAAAAAAAGCATCCAAAATATTTTTGGATGCTTGCAAATTTGTAATTATTTTCTAATTCCTAATTCTTGAATTGTTGCTTGATATTTATCAAAATCAACTTTTTTTAAATAAGCTAATAATTTTTTACGTTTATTAACTTTAGCAATGAAACCACGCATTGAGTGTTTATCTTTTTTATTATCTAAAAAGTGTTTTTTCAAACCTTCAATTTCAGCAGTTAAAATCGCTATTTGTACAGGGGCTGCTCCAGAATTTTTTTCTGTTCCGCCAAATTTTACAACTAATTGTTGTTTTTGTTCTTTAGAAACCATAAATAAGTTTTCTCCTTAGCATTTCTTAATTAACACCTAGAATAAATTCGAACAAACAATTTAAACCAAGCACTAATCGCATTTATATTTCTTCTTGAATTTAATAAAAAATTCATTTAGAAAACAAATTATATAATATTTTATTTAATTTAATAAATATTTCATTAGTTAGATTCTGTTTTTTGAAACTCAACCCAGAAGTTCCTAACTTGTTTAATATCAGTATCATTAGTTAAATCTTGAATGGATGAAGTAATTAAGCGTAATGTTTTTCAAAATTCAATGCGAACAAAAATTTCTTGAATTGTACCACTAAAATTATTGTCAAAAATTTGTCAATGAATTTGGTGATTTAAATCAACTCTTACAAATCCGTGTCATTCCAATTCTTGAAATAAAAAAGTTGTAATATAAACTCCGGGGTGAATCCTAGCTATATTTTCTGGTCATAATCAAGTTTTAGGACTAACTTTGCCATTAAAATAAATATCAACTGCATATTTAGTGACTGAATAATCATTAACTAATTCTAAATTGCCATTTGCTAACTCCGCCTTTAGCATTGTAGTAGAAACTTTTTGGTTTCCAACTGTATATAAATCAACAGCTATAACATTAGGAAAAATTTTACTTAAATCTGTTGGTGTTTTTGTTGCTCCATGACCAAAACGATAATCATTGCCAACTACTATTGTTTTTGCTCCTTGTTGTTGCAAAATATCAACAAATTGTTCCGCTGATAAATTTTTAAACCACTCATCAAAATCAATCACAAAAACATCTTTAACACCTAATTCAAATAAGGCGGTTAAACGAAGTTCTAACTGATTAAAAACTTCCCCATTACTTTTTGGTAACTTCAAAGGGTCACGAAATAAAACTACCATAAAAGGTTGTTTAAGTGATTCTGCCATTTCAATTAATTTTGCATGACCTTTGTGAACCGATTCAAAAGCCCCTAATACAAAAGTTGGCGTTTCTAAATTACGAATTTTGGCAAAGCTATAATGAATGCGCACTAAATCACTTCCTGTTTTTTAAAAAAATGATAAACACCATTATTTCAAACATCATCACAAACAAAATCAGCCACTTCTCTAATTTTATCATCGGCATTACCGACTGCCACACCAATAGCTGCTTCTTTAATCATTTCATAATCATTGGAACTATCGCCAAAACTAATGACATTTTTATCAATGCTTCAATCTGGATTTAACATTTTGCATAAAACATTAATAGTTTTAGCTTTATTAATTCCTTTTTCCACTACAAAAAAGCCTTTAGTTCAAACTGAATTAACTTCAATCTCTCAATCATCATTAATTAACATTTCTCTGATTTTATTAGTTAATTCTAAATCATCACATTTGATTGTAATTAAATGAATATTGTTTTGATCATGTTCTAGTTGGTCAATCGATTTAAAAGCTTGTTTGTGATTTTCCAAATATCAACTATTTAAATCGAAATCATAATCATAATAACCAGCATCATTTGTCATGACAGTATAAGGTAAACGATGTTGATCTAAAATTGTTTTAAAACGCAAAAATGTTGAATATGAAATTGCTTTTTCTCAAATTTTTTCATTTTTATTTAAATCATAAATAAAGGTTCCATTGGCACCAATAAAATAATCAATATTTTTTAAATTTCGCACTTGATTATAAGTGATCATATCGCGACCAGTTGCTAAAACTGTAATTAGTCCTGCTTTTTTCAAATCTGCAAACATTGTTTCTGTTTCTAAAGAAACAAATTCATCTGCATAAGGCAAAATTGTTCCATCAATATCACTGGCGACAATTTTAATTTCATTTAAATTAATCATTAAGTATCCTTTAAAAGTTTTCTAATAAAGATAAAACAATTTTTCCAAAAAGTTTTTCTGGAAAAACTAAATTTGTGGTTGGATCAATTTTTCCAATTCCAAAAATTTTGGTATTAGTTGTTAATCAAACTCTTTCTCAACTAGAGTGATTAACAAGATTTTTCATACTAATTTTACCATAATAGAAGTCTTTTAATTGGCTTTGACTAACCTCATAGCTTTTTCAAGGCAATAATTTTTGATAACTTAATTGTTGAAATTCTTCTTGAACTAAAGTTAATTCGCCAATTTGATTACGAATTAAATCAGTCATAATTGCATTACATTTTAAAGCCTTACCCAAATCATGTATTAAGGTTCGGATATATGCCCCTTTTGAAACTGTAAATAAAATTTCTGCTTTTAAGTTTATGCTATCTCAATTCATTAGTTTAGCTTGTTCAACAAAGATATTTTGTGGTTTTAAATTTACTTCAACACCTTTGCGAGCTAATTCATAAGCTTTTTTACCATTAATTTTTTTTGCAGAAAAAATAGGTGGCATTTGTTTTAAAGATCCTGTAAATTGATGTTTTAATATTGTTGCAATTTCTTCTGCATTATGGTGATGATTACAAGTGTGATTAATAACTTTACCTTCAATGTCGTAAGTATCAGAACTTTTGCTCAATTCCAAAGTTGCTAAATAAGTTTTTGTGCCATACTTTTGATCTAAAAACGGAATTAATGTTGTAGATTCATTAGTAGCAACCAATAAAAGACCCGAAGCTAAAGGGTCTAAAGTTCCGGTGTGGCCAATTTTTTTAATATTGTGTTGACGTGCAAAGGTTTTAATTGCTTGAAATGAGCTTTGACCTTTAGTTTTTCATAGTAAATAAATCATAGTTTAGTTACAATAAATCAATTTTTGATTTATCAAATACCCCAATATAAGGTAAATTACGAAGTTTTTCTTTTACATCTAAACCAAAACCGACTAAAAATTGATCAGCGACTTCAAAACCAGTTTTATCTACATAAAATTCAACAGCTCGTTTTGAAGGTTTGTTTAGTAGGGTAATTGTTCGTAATGTATGGGGATGGCGTTGCTCTAAAATCTCAGAAATTTTTTTTAAAGTGCGGCCGCTATCAATAATATCTTCAACAACCAAAACATCCATACTGTTAATATTTTGTTCCAAGTCCATGACAATTTTTAAATTATCAGATACCTCTAATCCCCCTTTATAAGAAGAGGCAATCATAAAATCTAATGTGTGAGGCACTTTGATATGTTTCATTAATTCAGCAATAAAAGGGATTGATCCTTTTAATAATCCCACAAGGATTAAACGCTGCGAATTAGCATAAGTTTCATTAACTCATGCCCCTAATTCTTTAATTCGTTTTAAAATTGTTTGTTCATCAAACAAAATTTCAGTTACTCATTTTTCATCGAACACATTTTTTACAAGCATATTGTGTTAATTTTAACAACTTTTAGTTTAAAATGAATTAATTAACTATAAAAAAAGCTGAAAATTCAACAAAATGAATTATTTAGAATAATTTAATTATTAAGCTTTTAGTTTTTGTTATAATTTCCAAGTATTTAAAGTATCACAATCAATGTTTTAAGAGATTTAAAACAGAGATTATTTTTTTATTTAATTTAATATTTACAAAATCAAGGAGAATAAATGGCAAGTTTTAAAGCAACTGTTGTGGATCCAATTGGATTACATGCAAGACCTGCTTCAAAAATTGTTGCAGTTGCAGCAAAATTTCAAGCAGACTTAAAAATTCACTTTCACGACCGTGTAGGAAATTTAAAATCAATTATGAATATTATGGCTTTAGGAATTAAACAAGGTCAAAGTTTTACAGTCGAAGCTGAAGGAGCTGATGCTAATGTGGCTCTAGCTGAAATTAAAAAGACAATGATTGAAAACAATTTAATTGAAGAATAATCAGTTTAAAAACGGCTTTATAACAAAAATTAAATAGGGTAGACCCTATTTTTTTATCTAAATTATTTAAAAAATGTTCAAATATAATATTATTTAGAAAATAAACTATTTAAATTGACAAAATTAAGGAGAATTTTATGAGTGAAAAACATTTTAAAGGGATTGGAGCATCAAGTGGTGTTGCTATTGCTAAGGTTTTTAAACTAAAAGAAACTCATTTTGAAATTGATGATCACAAAATTGCAGACATTAATGCTGAGGTTGAAAAATATCAAGCAGCCGTGGTTAAGGCTATTAAAAGAATTGAAAACATTAAAAAACTATCTTATGGAAAATTAAGTGATGAAGAAATTGAAGTTTTTGATGCTCACATTCAAGTGGCAACGGACCCAGCAATGCAAGATGAAGTTTTGAGTTTGATTCAAAAAAGTTTTAATGCTGCTTATGCAGTTGATCAAGTAAGTCAGAATTACATTACTATGTTTAGTAGTATGGATGATGATTACATGAAAGAAAGAGCAGCGGATATTAAAGATGTTGCTGTAACAATTATTAAAAATCTTTTAGGTATTGAAATTGTTGATTTAACCGCAATTAATGAGCCAACAATAATCGTTGCTCATGATTTAACTCCTTCAGAAACTGCACAACTGGATAAGCAATATGTAAAAGGTTTTTTAACAAATATTGGCGGAAGAACTTCGCACTCAGCAATTATGGCAAGAAGCTTAGAAATTCCTGCAATTTTAGGGCTTGAAAATATTACTGAACTAGTTGAAAACGGTGATATTGTAGCTATTAACGGAGATAAGGGCGAAGGAATTATCAAACCTTCAGAAACAAGTAAGGCAGAATTTGAAAAAGCTTATCAAAAATATTTAGAATACAAAAATGAATTGCAAAAATTTTTAACTAAACCATCAGTTACTAAAGATGGTAAACAAGTATTGATTGCAGCAAATATTGGTTCCATAAGTGATGCTGAAGCTGCATTACAATATGGGCATGATGCTATTGGATTGTTTAGAAGTGAATTTTTATATATGGATGCTGAAAATTGACCAAGCGAAGAAGAACAATTTCAAGCCTATAAAGCAGTGTTAGAAAAAACTCCTGATAAAAGCGTTATTGTTAGAACTTTAGACATTGGTGGAGACAAAACTTTGAAATACTTTCAATTTCCTGAAGAAATGAATCCTTTCTTAGGATACCGTGCAATTCGGATGACGCTTGATAAAAAAGATATTTTTAGAACACAATTACGAGCACTAATCAGAGCTAGTGTTTATGGTAAATTAGGGATTATGTTTCCGATGATCACTACAGTACAAGAGTTTTTAGACGCCAAAGCATTTTATGAAGAAGTTTTAGCAGAAGTTAAAGCTGACAAAATCCCAGTTGCTGATAAGATAGAATTGGGAATGATGGTTGAAGTTCCTGCAGCTGCAGTTTTGACTGATCAATTTTCTAAGCATGTTGATTTTGTTTCAATTGGAACAAATGATTTAATGCAATATACAATGGCGGCTGATCGGATGAGTCAAAAAGTTTCATATTTATACCAACCATTAAACCCTTCAATTTTAAAATTAATTAAAATGACAATTGATGGGGCTCATAAACAAGGTAAATGAGCTGGAATGTGTGGTGAAATGGCCGGAGAACCTGCTGCTATCCCATTATTAGTGGGAATGGGTTTAGATGAATTTTCAATGTCGGCAACTTCGATTTTAGCAGCTAGAAAGCAAATTTCTGAAATTGATACTGAAAAAGCGAAAATCTTGGTAGCTAAAGCTTTAGAATGCGAAACTGAAGCTCAAGTACATGAACTAGTTGAAAACTTTAACAAAAATTTATAGAAAAATAAGTACGAAAAAACTTTCTCAAATTAGTGAGAAAGTTTTTATTTTTTATAAGGTTCAAAACTATTATATGAATTTGTAACTGGGAAGTCGCCTTCAAGTAATTGTATAGCTCGAAAATAACCAAAAGGCATAATATACCTAATTTCATCATCTAAAAATTTTACAAAGTAATCATAAATTAATTGACGTGGCACTTTTTTTTGATTTCGTTCCTCAAATTCGAAATGAGCTCTATCAACTTGATTAATAAAATCCGGCTGTTGCATTAGACTATCAATATAACTAAATATTTTTTTATTTAAATAACGAACTAAATCATTTTTTGCGTTAATGTCAAAATTAGCTTTAAATTTAAATTTTTTTTTCGCTAAAAGCTGAATTTTATTTCATTCAAAAACACTAGCTAAAATTAATTGATTGATTTCAATAAAAAGTTGAAAATCTTGCTCAATAAAATTTTTAAAAGTTACTTTGGTTTCGAAAAATTCCTTATCTTCCATTGCGTATCACTTCCCGATTATATTTAACAGCATGCACCATAGTCGCTTTAAAAAAAGCATAAGGTAGCGAACTTTGCATTTCTAGAAGCATTTTTTTCTTAATATATTGCGTTTTTTGCTTAACTGTTCACTGTGGATTTTTGGGAAAAATAAAATTTTTAATTTGTTCCAAAAATTCAGGTTGCTCAAACAACCACAAAATATAATCTGCTACATAAAATTGAATTTCATTTGCTAATTGTTTATTATCTGGATGATAAAAATTAGGGCTCATTTTTCAATCTGGGTTATCTTCGTGTTTTTCAAATTGATTTGCAATTTCTTTATATGTTAAATCGTAAATTTCTTTGAAAAAATCATATTCATAAGTTAAAAGTCGAAAAATATTTAAAATTTTAAAATGCATTGGATTGGCCTCCATTTTTAAAGCTTTTAATTGATTATTCGATTTCGTTTTTTATCTGCTTAATTAACAACTCATACATATTTTGAGCTATATTTTCATCTCGATCAAAAGTAAAAAGATAAATTTTTATTTTAGGTTCTGTGCCAGAAGGTCGCAAAATAATTCAAGAATTATTTTCAAATTCAATTTTAATCATATTATCAGGCGCAATTTCTGTTACATCATGATTGAAATCAGTTACTTTTAATTTTGCAAAGCCATAATTGTGATTAATTAATTTAGTTTTAATCCTCTCCCATATTGCTGGTTCTAAGCTTTGTAAATCAATTGAAACAACTCCGGTTTTAGCATAGCCATACTCAGTATTTATTTGCTGTAATAATTGAAATAAATTAAGTTTTTTTGTTTTGTAATACGATGCGATCTTGCAAATCATAATCATAATTTGTAATGCATCTTTATCATAAGAAATTTTAGGATTTAATAAGCCACCATAACTTTCTTCAAAAGCATATAAAAATTCTTTATCTTGATTTTTTGCTATTGCTTCAGCTACTCATTTAAATCCTGTATTAATTGCAACTGGTTTTACGTGATGTTTTTGAGCAATGATTTTTGGCAAACTACTTGAAACTAGTGAATAAATTAAATAACTATTACTTAAAATTTTTGCATTTTTGTGATTAACTAAATAATAAGTAATAATTGTTGCAACGTCATTACCAGTTAAAATTCGTTTCACCCCTACATCATTTACAATCACGCCTAACCGATCCGCATCAGGGTCTGTAACTAAAAAAAGATCAACATTTTGCTTTTCACAAGCTTTAATTACACCTTCAAAAGCAATAATTGACTCGGGATTGGGGTTTTTTACATAACTAAATTCAGGATCTTCAGACATTTCATTAGTAGCATAACAAACATTTAACTTTAAATCATTAAATAATTTTTGGCCAATATCCGCTCCAGTTCCATGTAAGGGTGAAAAAGCTATTTTTAAGTTACTTAAATTAAAATTTTGACCCCCAATAGCACCGACTGCTTGCTGATACTGATCAAAAATTTGCGATTGAATAAAATCTCGGCTTGTGAACTGTGTTGTAAATTTAGCTGTTAGATAATTTTCATACGGTTCAAAAAACTTAACTAAATCAGCAATTTCAGATGGTAGCATCTGTGCGCCTAAACCATTATAAATTTTATAACCATTAAATTCTTTAGGATTATGACTAGCTGTGATATTAATTCCACCTAATGCTCCTAATTTTTTAATTGCAAATGAAATAAATGGCGTAGGACAAATATTTTTTGAATAATGCACTCTAATTCCGTGATATTTTAAAACAGCGGCTGCAGCGGCTGCAAACTCAGCTGATTGGCGACGATTATCTCGCCCTATTACAATCCCTTTAGTTTTAGCTTCGGGAATTTTTTTTAAAAGATAACGTGCATAACCTTCAGTAACGCGGTAAATATGCGCTAAATTTAAATTAGCTTCTCCTGGACCTAATTTACCTCTAATTCCAGCTGTACCAAATTCTAGTTTTGCCATATTAAGCCCTTTCTATTCTTTTTGAAATTATTAATTAGCATTAATGATTTATTAATTAAATATTTAAAAATTATAAAATAACAAACTTTCAATCCAAAATATGACCCCATATAATATATGTAATAATATTATAGAAAATTGCAAAAAAATATTTTTTTATTTTAAAAATAAACAATTTTACTAATTTTTTAATATTATATTTTTAAATCTCTTGCATTGCTAATTTATAATTATGAAAATGGAATTAATAGTAAAAAAATCAACTTTCATTAGCCATCTTTATCTTATCAAAGATAAAAAAGAAATTAAGTTGATTATCGAAAAATTAAATACTGAATATAAAAAAGCTAATCACATTTGTTATGCTTATTTATTACTTGATGAAAATAATCATGAAATGGCAGGTTTTCACGATGCTGGTGAGCCAAAAGGTACAGCCGGAATGCAAATTTATAATTTATTAAGGTTGAAAAAACTTAATAATGTTTTAGTTGTTGTAATCCGCTACTTTGGCGGCATTAAATTAGGTGGGGGTGGATTAAGTCGCGCTTATCGGGAAAGTGCAGCACTAGCAATTGAAAACTATATTAAAAATCTGCAAAATAATTAATTTTTTTATAAAAAAATTCCTAAATTAAATTAGGAATTTTGTTTCAAAAATAATTTTTAGCTGAAATTTTTCTTACTTCAACGCGAAAATTCATCTGGAGTAGCTAGCACAAAATGGTCATCTTTAACTCTGATTCATTGTGGCTGATTAGCTTCTGAATAGTGATGCATATTAATATCATAAACATAACCAATCAAACTTTTGCGTTCTGGATCTAGTGAAGGAATTGCATCTAATAATGATTTGGTATAAGGGTGAACTGGATTAGCCATAATTGCCTCGGTTTTTCCAACTTCAAGTAATGTACCTTTATTCATTACAGCGATTCGATCAGAAATATATTCTACCATTCGCAAATCATGGGCAATAAATAAAATTGTTAGCTGAAATTTTTCTTTTAAATCATTAAAAATATTAACAACTTGAGCTTGAATTGAGACATCCAAAGCTGAAATGGGTTCATCCGCAATTAACAGCTTCGGTCGCAAAACAACAGCTCGAGAAATTCCGATTCTTTGTTGTTGTCCACCTGAAAATTCAAGTGGATAACGCTTCAAAACTGATTCATCTAATCCTACATTTTTTAACATTTCACGAATTAAAATTTTTTGCGCTTTTTTCTCAGTTATGGTTTTTAATGCTTCTGAGCGATTTTGTAATTCTTGTTTTAAAATTGCAAGCGCCTTAGTTTCATTATACTGTTTTAGCAGTGGTAATAAATTAGTTTCCAAAGCTTGAGTACTCAAATCAATATTTTCAGTAATTGCTTGCACAATTGTTTTATTATATGTTTTTGTAAATACATTTTTGCGATTTGATTCAGTAATTACTTGTCAAACTTTATCTAAAATTTGTAAATCTAAATCATAAAAATAAATTTCCCGTGAATTTTTTGTGTTTTCTAAACCTTCAGAAACGATTGATTCAACATTGACATGAGGATTTAATGAGTTAGAAGGATCTTGAAAAATAATTTGAACTTTATTTACTAAAAAATTTTCTAACTGTTTAAATTCTTTTAAAGCTTTCCCTATTTTAAAGCCGCGATAATTTTTTTTGGGTAATGTTTTATCTAGTAATTTAATTTCCCCAAAACTATAAGGTACAAGACCAATAATGGTGCGTCCAATTGTCGATTTCCCTGATCCCGATTCTCCAACTAACCCCAAAACTTCACCATCATAAATATTTAAATTTAAATCATGCACCGCACGAAACGCTTTAGTTCCCGTTCCATATGTAATATCAACATGCCGTAATGATGCTAAAATTTCTTTTTCAGGATTGGCATCCAGCATTTCACTTGTACCTTTTAATGGCCGGCGTAAAAATGTTTTTGTGAAAATCCCAAAACGAGTTTGTTTTTCAACATAATCACCTTTTTGATATGCTGCAAAACTTTTTTTAGTAAAAAAATAATCTTTAAGCTTTTTATTTGACATTTTTTAATTGTTTGCTATTAGAATTTTTAGCAGCATATTCCTTTCATAATTTTTGAATTAATTTTGGTGGTTGATATTCTGGAGCACGTTTGTCTAACAGTGCTGATTTCACCCGGTGAGTAGGGCTAATTTTGTAAAAATTAGGTTCTTGGTGAAAATCAACGTCAAGAGCATAATCGTTTCGCACAGCAAAAGCATCACCCTGAATTTTATTTAATGATGATGGCACCGATCCAGGAATAGTATAAAGTCTTGAGCCTTTATTAACATCAGGCATACTCGAAATCAAACCTCAAGTATAAGGGTGCTGAGGATTTAACAAAATTTCTTTTGTAGTTCCCTCTTCAATAATTTGACCAGCATACATAATGGAAATATAATCACTAATTGAAGCTACAACACCTAGATCATGGGTAATGAAAACAATTGCTAAATTCAATTTTTTTTGTAAATTACGAACAATTTCCAATACCAAAGCTTGCACACTTGGGTCAAGTGCTGTAGTTGGTTCATCCATGACTAAAATTTTTGGTTGCATCGCTACAATTGAAGCGATTACTACCCGTTGAATCATTCCACCTGACATTTCATGGGGGTATAATTTCATTACAGCTTGGGGATCACTAATTTTACTTAAGCTTAAAAATTCTAATGCTTTTTGGTAAGCTTCTTTGCGATTTTTAACAACTTTGTTAACAAGCATCCCTTCCATAATTTGCTTACCAACTTTCATAGTTGGATTTAGTGTTGACATTGGATTTTGAAATACTGCTGAAACAACTCGCCCACGATAACGTGAATTTTCTCAATCTTTAAAAGTGAATTTTTCAACATTATTGTTATAAAGTTTAATTTCTCCGGAATCAATTACAGCATTGTCACCAGTTAAACCGTAAAGTAATGAAGTTAAAACACTTTTACCAGATCCTGATTCTCCAATGATGGCGTGAATTTTACCTTCATAAATTTTAATTGAAGGGCCACGAAGCACAATATTTTTTTCTTTGGGACGTGAAGGATTAGAAAAACTTAGGTAAATATCTTTAATCTCAGCAGCGACTCGCAACTCAGTTCCATCAGCTATTTTTTCAGTTGTAACATTTTCATAAAATTTATCTCAATTAAAAGGGGTAACTTTTGCCAAGAACTTTTGTTTTATCCGCTTAAAAAATTTTCATTGCATAGTATGCTACCTTTGCCTTCTTAGCGCATCTTGAACACTTGAACCAATTAGTTGAATTGAGATAGTAATTAAAACTAAAAATGTAGCTGGAATAAAAGCATATCTTAAATATTTTGGAAAAATATTGTCGGTTCCAGCATAAATCATACTTCCTAATGTTGGCTGATTTTCAATTGTTAAACCAATAAAGTTTAATGATGTTTCAGCAAAAATAACTCCAGGAATTGTAAAGATTAATTGTGTAATTAAAATTGGAATAATAACTGGGAAAAAGTTTTTTAAAATTTTATAAGTTGGTGTACCTAAAACTTTAGAAGCTGCAACTCATTCAAAATTAGCTGCCCGTTTTACTTGAGCTCTAATTTGGTTGGCCATTCCCGTCCATGATGTTAGTGAAAATGATAATACTAAAACTCAAAATGAAGGTTTGGCAACAATTGAAACTAAAATCAAAATTAAAATACTTGGTAAAACATTTAAGATTTTAATTAAAAATGTTACAGCTTTATCAAAACGATAAAAATAACCCATCATAATTCCGAAAGTTACTCCAATTAATACTTCAATAAAAGTTGTTACAAAAGCAATTGCTAACGAATAACGTAGTCCATGCCATAATCGAGCCCAAACATCACGCCCTAAATTATCAGTTCCTAAAATGTAGTATTGCCCATCATCACCGACACTATTAAATGTTAAATAACGCTGATTGATATCGGTAACATTAGGGTCACGAGTTGTAAGAGGGATAATTAGAGCTAAAATAATAATGGATATCAAAATAAAAAAGCCAAATACCCCACCCATTTTTTGTGCAAAACGATTAACAAATTCTCGAAAAACTTTTGATTGCGAGGGGATATGCAAAGTATCGTTGTAACTCATAATATTACCAACCATTTTTCATTTTTGATAATTAAACGGTTGTAAAAAGAGATTAGGTCCCCCACCACCTTCGCGTAGTAATTCTAAATTAGCTTGTGATTCTGCAGTTTGTTTTTTGCGCAATTCACTAATTTTATTGACTAAATTTTGTTTAATTTTTTTAAACATAAATCTACTTCCTTTTTTTTCTAATACGAGGATCTAAAAGTTCGTATAAAACATCACGAATTGCAAATGACATAACTGTAATGACTGAGTAAATAATAATTAAGAACAAAACAACATTGTAATCTTTAGACATAATTCCTTCAGTTAGTGTTGCTCCCGCTCCAGGAATAAAGAATAATTTTTCAACAAACAAACTTCCCAAAAATGATCCAAAAATTACCACCGGTAAAAAAGCTGCAATTGGGAATAATGCTGGTTTTAAAGCGTGTTTTCAAGAAAAGCTATTTTTAGTTACTCCTTTTAAGTAGGCAAATTTAGCATGCACAGAGTTTAATTCACGATTTAATTCTGTACGAATATATTTAATATAAACAATAATGTTACCTAAAGAAATAGTCAAGCCAGGAATAATGTAAGTTAAAAAATTAGCTTCATTGAAAATAAATGGCAAGCCCACTAGTCTTCCTAAAAAAATTAGTACCAAACCAAAAACAATCGTTGGAAAAGATGAAAAAAAAGAAATCAATAATGTTGAAGCATTATCTAAAAAACCACCTGGATTTTTACCAATTAAAATTCCAATTGGAATTCCAATTAACAAGGTTAAGGCTACACTAAAAATTCCGATGTAAAATGATTTTAAAAATCGAATTCAAATAAAATCATTAATATTTTGTTCTCGGAATAGAGAATAAGAAACTCCAAAATCTAGTGAAAATAAACCTTTTAAATAATTCAAGTAACGAATTCCAATTGGTTGATCTAACCCATATTTAATTTCTGTTGCTTGTCTTGTGGCATCATCCATTCCTGCTGTTAGAGGATTTCCGGGAATTGAATTTAATAAAAAGAAAGTAATTGTAATAACAATAAAAGCAATCACAAAAAAACTTACAGTAATTGATAACAAACGTAACACAATTCGAAAAAAAGGCGAATTAACATTTGTTAGTTTTTGAAAAATAGTGTAGTTTTCAGAACGTTTGTTGCTAAAAACTACATTAGCTGAGTTTTCTTGGTATTTTTTGTGTTTTTTCCTCGATTCCATATTCTATGTTGCTCGCTTTCTTGGTAATCCTGGTCTTGGGGGGTTAGTATAATCATAAGCATATTGTAAATGATAGGTATAAATACTTTTAATTCCTCCAATTCGTGTTAATTCTCAGTTAGTATCTACTTCCATCAATGGAATCACTGGAGCTGTATCACGAATAATTTTTTCAAATAATGCAATCAATTGAAAAACTTTTGACTGAGTCCAACCCATCAAAGCTTCATGAAGACTAAAATTTCCGCTAAAAAAAGAATTTAAACGTGAATTGTAATCAATTAAATTTTCATTGTTTTTAAAATAAGATAGCTCAATTGCCTTTCTATATAACATTAATTGTCGCATTTTGATATCTACTTGAATTTTCAATGCAGTTACTGCATCATTATTTTTTGCAGTGGCTTCTTCTATAATTGTATAAATTGTTTGTGATTTATCAACTAAGCTTTTTTCATATCAGTGTACATCTTTGGCTTCATTAATCCTTTTGATAAAATTTTTTTTATCACCTTCTGATAATTTACTTAGTAGATCCAAAACCTTAAAAGCGTATTTTTTAGCTTCGTTAATTTCGGGAAAAGGATCAAAAGTAAATTTATGTTTTTTAGCAAATTCAAAACTATTTAAAGCAATTTTGTCCGCAAAATTAATTACTTCCTTTTTGTTTTGCATTATGTCATATCATTCGGTTCCTAATGATAAATTTGACTTAGAATTATTAAAATAAATATAAGTAATAAAATTTTGTAATTTATTAATCCGAGATTGGGCTAAATTAGAATATTTACGTTGGATATCTACATTATTAGTTGCTTTTGATAATGCTACTAATGCAAGATTTTGTAAAATATTTTCTAGAAAACTTTCATTAAAAACTTCAACAAAGTATTTTTTATCATTGCCATATTTTAATTTTAAATGAAGCGCCAATCTTTGAGCTAAAATTTTACTTTTTTTACCTAATAAACCTATTTGAGATTCATTTAGCATTGAATTAAATTCTGCATTAAAGTCAGGAATTTGCTCAATAGCTAATTGAGTTACATCAAAATAAGGCTTTAAAATATTAACAAAATTGACAGCTTGGCCAGTAGCTACTAAATTATTGATTTGTTTTAGTGAAATTTGACTAAAATAATCAGCATAAGTAAATGAACCAGCCGGGTTTTGCTTAAATGCAATTGTTTTTAAGTCAATCAAATCTAATTCATCAGGCAAAAAGAATGTTTGAATATAATCAGAAGCTAGATTACCACCAATTCGGTCAAAATTTTGGTAAATAATATCGTAGTTTCCTTGTTCTACAAAAGAAACAAAAATATTTTCGGGTACACCTTTACTTTCCAATATAACAAAATCTTTAAATCCTTCTGTTTGGTTCAATGCCGCCTGTAAATAACCACCAGCTTCACGCTGTTCATTAGAAGTGTTATGTAAAAATGTTAAATGAACTTGCTTTAAATGGGGGTGAGCTTTTTTAAATAAATCTAGATAATATTTAGCAGCTTCTAAATTATTGATTGTGTCTTTACGATTTGTATTTTCAAAATTAAAAATTTTTGCAGTTTTTAAAATATATGGGTAGTTTTGCAATGGCAATATTATTCCATTTTCAGTTACTGTTTGTTCATTATCAAAGTAAAAATCAATTTCTTTTCCATTATTTTCTTTGTACTGACCAGATGCTGTAAACGTGGTTACAGGAAAAGAAAAATCTCAACCTACTGTTTTTAAAACTGCTTCACGATCAATTAAATAATAAATTGCTTTTCTTAAATTGGCATCTTGTAAATAATTGTGCCCGTTAGATTGACGATCTAAATTAAAAGCAAAAGCAATGGTTCCAAAACCAGTATTTTTTTTCAAAAATGATTTGTATTTGGCATCAGTTCAGTATTGTAAAATATTTGTTGAAGATATAAATGCTTGAGCAATTAAATTATCTTCAAACATTGTTCTATTTGTTTGCGGATTATTTGAAAAGTATATTTTAATTGTATTAGGAATTGTATTTTCAGCTTCAAAATAGTCTTCATTTTTAACAATATTTATATAGCCTTGAGGTCCTAAAAGAATATTATTTTTTGGATCTTTAATTTTGAAAGGACCAGTTGTTAAAAATAAGCTTGTATCAGAACCATATTTATCAATTCCCCCAGCTTTTGTTTCAATGTATTTACGGTTTGCTGGATATAAGGTTGTTAAAATATTTGTTAAAAAGCTCATTGAAGGGTTTTTGTTTTCATCAAAAATTATTGTAAATTCATTCCTATCACGAGCTGTAGAAATAATTTTTGATTTTAGTGTTTTTTTATCAAAAACTTGATATGGATTACGATATGGATTTTTTAATAAAGTAATTTTGTATTCTTTGTTTTCTTTGGTGATATAAAAGTCTTGTTTATCTGCATTAATATTAAATGAAATATTTTTAGGATTTTTTAATTCTGCAGCTATTTCATCATTTGTGTAATCAAGAAATAGTTGCCCAGTGTAAAAACCCATGTTTAATGCAGTTTCTTTAATTTTAGCAACTTCTAAGGTGTCTAAAGCTCCACCATTTTCATCTTTAGTTTGAGAGTCTCAAATTGATTGTTCTGGATTTTGAATATAAATTGGACTATTTTCTTTGCTTCATGGTGCAATAATATAATTTCTTCTACCTCAAGGATTTGAATAAGCTCTATTAAATTTGCGAATATATTCTTTTTGAGCATTAATAAATTCATCAACTCCTCTAATTCCTCATTTCAATAGTTTATCAAAGTGTTGTGAAGTTGTTGATAAATCATAAATATATTCTAAATAATCCCTTAGGTCTTGAGCTGTGATTACATCGCCATTAGACCAATAATTTTTATTAATATTTACCCGACCTGTTGCTGCCATATATGTGTTAGCATTTTTGGGATTTGGAAAAATTAATATTGTTGATTCTTCGCCTAATTCACCACCATCACTTGCTCTAGATAATCCACCAATCATTGAAAAATTATTTAAATTATAAAAGTTATTACTTACTTCACCATTTGATGTTTGCAATTTTGTTTTTTTAATTGTAAAAAAATTATTAAAATTAGAAGTTAGTTGTTGATCCGAAAGATTTGTTGATAGTAACACCATTTTGTAATTTTTGCTACGAATAATTGATTTTAATTCTCCATCAGGACCGGCGGAAATGTAAGGCGTCACAAGCGAAGGAATAATTTTATCTAATGATTTGTATTTAATGTAATTTAATGTATTAATTGGTTCTGTTGCCAAACCCAAATCATATGTTTTGAAACTAGTATCAATAAGACTAGAACCTTTAGTTTGAGTGGGGGCGCAAGCAATTAATGTTGCAACTGCAGAAGTGTACAGTAAACTCAATGCAAAATAAAAATACCGTTTTTTCTTACTTTTTTTCATTTAAATTACTCCTTAATTTTTAGTTGGAAATTGATTTTGTATTTTAATAACTGCTCTTTTTATTTGCTTATCTTTTATTTTAACTTCTTTGTTTTCAACCACTATTGCTGATTGTTCAATTAATTTTCCGTTTTCAGAAATATTACTTTCATTACCTAATGCAAACAAATGATTTCCTTCTTTATCAAATAATGTATTCCCTTCATAATCAGCGAAATCAACATAATAAGTTGTATTTTCGCGCATTAGTGCTTGTCGATACTTACCAAGAATTAAACTATCGCTAATTCAACTACTATAACCAATATCATGTAATGTAACTTTTGAACTTGGATCTAATTGATTTTTATAATAAAAAATATTATTCGTTTTATTAATGTTTATTGGCGCATAAACAACTTCTCCAGTTAATGTATTTGTGAATTTTAATTGCTTAATTTCATTAGCGGCCTCGTTATTTACAAACCCATACATGGCAACTGTATCATTTTTTTTGTTTCTAATTAAGCTACTTAATGTTTGACTACCAACACCATAATTTAATAATTGTGAAATAAAAAATGCTTTTGGAACAGATGTAATTTTATTTCCATCTCAATCTTTTAATCTGATACTATTTTTGTGAATTTCTTCACCAGTATTTGGATCATATAATTCCATGCCAATTTTATTTTTTTGTCATCTATCAGCCATAAATCCATTACTTGAAGAATTAATATTTCCAAAGTAGTTTGAAGATATTCGAACTTCATTTAAATATATTTCCTCAGCCGTGAAGTCTCAATGATATTGTTTTTTATAATCTTTAATAGCTTCATCAATTTTATCTACTATTTCTTTTTTTCTTGTCTCATAACGAGAAAGTAATATTTTATTTGTTTCTCTTAAATCTTTTTTTTCAGAATCAATCAGATCTGTTAATGCTTGAATGATTTGTTTATTTAATATTGATAAAGCATCAGAGTATTTTTGATATTCTAATGCAATTTTATTTGATAAATCAGTTTGTGATCTATAACTATATTTAGAAATTTTTGTATAAGCTTGGTTTAAATTTTCATCATTTAAATTAAAATCTTTATAAAGATTTAATTTAGTTGTGTCAAGAATAAAATTCATGCCTGAATTCTGTGTAGTTACATTTGTTAAATAGCTTGGTAAATTATTTAAATCTTGTGATGAAGCTAAAAATGTAGTTTGCACAAAATCACGAGTTAAAGTTTCAGAAATAGTATAAATATAATCAGTAAATTTATCAGCTATTAGAGGTTCATTTCTTGATCCATTATATGAATAAACATCACTTGAAATACTATTCCCAATAATTTTAGCTACTACATAATCATATAAAACACTAAATGTATATTTTACATCTCGATTTTTTAAAAATCCAAAATTGCCCATAGCAAACGAAAAATCTACTCCATCCATATTTTCAATCGCTTTTTTTCCATATCTAGAAGCAAAACTATGCATAATTTTTTGGTAATCTTCTACTGTAAAATCAGCATCAGTTTTTTTATTTTCAGGATTTTGCACATAGCGACTAATGTTTTTTTCATTTAAATATCCAATTCCAAAAACTGGCGATAAAATTGCTTCATTTTGCACTAATTCTGTGGCAGGATTAAAATTTTTAACCACTAAAAAAAATGGTGATTTTCGAAATCTAAACATTAATAAATTAGCTACAAATTGATTATCATTAATTTTTTCTCGTGATCACAAATTTGATTCATATTTAATTAAACCTTGTTTAAATTTATTGAAATTAAATTTAGACTTAACATAATTAATATCTCATCATCAAGTTACTAAACCATTTTTTTTAATTACTTTTTTAGCTTTTGAATAGTCGATTGATCCCCACTCCATTAATTCTTCTAAGTTTTTAAAAAGGGGACTTCATCATTTAGTTTCTTTATTATTAGATTTTAATGTTCTTCTTACAAATTTTGTATTGAAAGCAAGATAAAATTTTCTTGATGCTTCTAAAACTTCGTTATTAAAAGCATTAAAAGTAAAGCCTGAAATTTTTTGTTTTAAATGATTAAAATCTTGATTGCTTTTAAAAACCACTTCTTGATCCATTGTATCTAATGCAGTAAGAATAAAATCTTTATTAGATATAAAACCATTAGTTAGGTTATTTAAATTATCAACAATTCCAAAAGCTCTAGCTAATGTAAAAGCTGCTGTGTTTTGGAATTGATTTTCAGTATTTAAATGCTTTTTAAAAAAATTTGTATGGTTTTTTTCGGCGTCATAAGCCAAACGCGAAAAAATATTCATTTTATCTTTTGAGTAGGGGATAAAATAATTTCCAGTTGTTTTAGACCCGTTTTTAAATACGATTGCTTTATCTACATAATAAAAAGCATTTAATCTAGCGTCATAATTTGGATATGGTTCAAGATTTGGCGCAAGTTCTTCGTCATTATGATTGTGTTCATCTTTGGACTGTGGATTTTGTGAATTATTTTTAATATTAAATCTAATTGTTGAATTTTTAATAGATCTTAAAGCATCATCATTATCATTACTATTTAGTGCAAAATAATGAAAAGCTTTTCTTTTTAAATCGCTAGTATTCATTAAGGCGTTAAATCCATTATATTTTGGATTAGTTTCTATTTCTTCATTTCTATAAAGTAAAGAATTTTCTAAAAAAATATTTTTAAAAGAAAAATCTTCATTAGTTAAAGCATTTACAATATTAAACCCTTCTTTTGGAAAAATTTGTGTTGAGTTTTTATTTCAACCAGATTCAACATTTCAATTAAAAAATAATTTTTTAATATTTCATTTTACCTGATTAACTTTTTTTTCTACTTCTCGATATTCTTTTGGGCTTATTCATTTATCTAAAGGAACCTGAACAACAGGCGTATTGTTTTTGTTATAAATATAAATTTTTGTGATTTTGTAATTACCTTTTTTAGATTTAATGTAGTCAATAACTTTTACTTCATCAGTTCCTGATTCTAAAACAAGATGATTACCCATTCCATCTTTCAACTGGGAATAAAATTCACCAAATGATAGTAGTTTAAATTCTTTTTTACCATTTTTATCTGTGTAAACTAATCTTGGCTTTCCTTCAATTCTAGGGTTTAATGTTCCACTTTCTGTATCTAAGGAATTAGCAATAAATAAGTCACTAATATTAACATTTCGCAATTCAGCAGCTTTTAAAAAACTTTCATAAGTTTGCAAAAATCTTCTTCTTGGGTTTCTAACAGTTTCAAAAACATCATTTTTATCAACTGAACCTCAAATATCATCATTAGATTCTCAACCTTGAAATTCACCATTTTTTCCAATAAATCCAAACTGTGTAAAAGTACCAAATTCGCTTGGCTCACCATTTGCATTAACTTTTCTTACTTCCAAATTAGTGCGAGCTTTTAGGTAATTTTGTAATGCTTTTCATGAGTAAAAAGACGCTGAAGATGTCCCTGATCTAACATCAATACCACCAACAATCACTGAATTATCCCGGTTATTTAATGCTTGAGTTTTTTCTAATGTGTAGTGATGACCATATTCATGCGCACCAACATATTTTAGAAAATCTGTTGAAATCCCTCCTCAATTTGGGTCTAATGCTTTTAAAATTAGTGGTAATCCAATTCTATCATCATAAGAAAGACCTTCATATTCACCTTCAACAACTTCATACTCATAAAATCCTTGATTATTGATTTTTTTGGCGATATGAGGACCAAATCTTTTTTTCTTTAAACTAGGGAAAGCATCTAAAACACTTTCGATTAAACCGCTATATTTTTCAACAAAAATTTGATATTGTCGTGCATCTAAACCTTTTAAAGACTTGTTTTTTTCATTTGTTAGCGAATTATCTTCCGGAGTTGCAAATAACGCTATCGGCGTTACTGCACCAAGATAATTAATAGCATATTTAAATTCTCTAAACAAACGACGTTTTTCAACTGTATCTAAATTAGTTGAAAACTCAAAAATTTGTTGCTCTTGTGTTTTGTTGTTTTTAGCATAAACTTTTAAGCCAGATGGTGTTTTCTCAAATTTAATAAATTTATAGCTTTTAAATTTAGATTTATCAAGTTCTGGTCAATCATTTAAGGCTGACAATTTTGATTTAAAAAATTTAATATTTTCGGCATTTTCATAAACTTCAAAATTAGTATTTAAATATGATTCAATATCATAAAAATCTAAAAAATGTACTAATTTTTTATTAACTTCATTAGCTAAAATTCGATTATTTTGATTAGTTAAATTTGTAAATATTTCAGAGCTTTGAAATAAAAATTGATTTTTATAATTTTGAGTATTAATTTCATTTTCAGCAATAAATGATATTTTTAAAAATTCAAGATCATTACTTTCTGGATTATTACTTGTAAAAGCATTTTGAATTACAATATTAGTAAAATCACTTAATTTTAAATCAGGATAAATATCGATAAAAGCTTTTTTATATTCTTGAAATTCGGATTCGGTAACATCATAAGGTAACATTACATGATTTGCCATTCCTGATAAACGATGATCTGAATTATTCAATGCATTAGAACTAAGAAATTTTGGATCTTGATATATTTTTATTTTTGAATTAATTAATTTTCCTGGTATCAAAATTCCTTTAAAAGAAACTGTTTGAAAATTTTTTAATTTCCCAGATAATGTTAAGTTTTTCAAAGTTGTTGCTAATGGGATATTTTTTAAATAATCATCAGCACCATTTTTAGGAACATTTCTTGAAAAACTTTGCAATGATAGCTTGTCATTAATATTATTATTTCCTGATAAATTTGAAAAAATCGGTAATGAACCAAAAAAAGCATCAGGGAAAAATTTAATTTCTGTTTCCTCTTTATAAAGTGAATGGTGGTTACCTAAGGTAACTGAATTACCTTTAACTTCAACTCCAGGGACAATTCTAAAACTATCTAAACTTATTAAATCAGGACCTCAAGCCACTTCTTTAATAAATCATTTAGTAAATTCTAAAAATTTTTCTGGCGCTACTGCTAAAACATATTCATTATAAAAACTAAATGATCCATAAGCTACTTGTTGAATAAACCCTTCATTATAGCGACTAAAATATTCGTTAAAAAATTGCTCAAAATCCATTTTTCTTTTTGAATCAGAATTTCATCAATATTGTTTGCCATCATCAGTCATTTGTGCAATTTCTTGATCTTTATTTGGAGTTAAAATCGCAACAAAAGGAACTAATTCACCATTTGCATTGTAAATTTTATTGTAATCATTTGATAATGAAATTCCTGGTTTGGGATATTCAAAACCTTTAACTTCATCAGAATTAGCTGCATAAGCAAAAACTGCTGCAATTGTTGTTGCTGCACCAACAGCTAATGTTGTAATTGCTATTAATGATTTTTGTCATAATGTTAATTTTCTTTTTATTTTCATAAAAACTCCATTGTTTTGTTTTTTTATTTTTAAAAATATAAAAAGACTTGTTTTTGATTTAGTTGCTAAATCTTTTAAACAAGTCTTTTTATAATTTATAAATTAATAATTTTTAATCTTAATTGTATTTTAATAATATTTAAGAAATGAGAATTGTTTGAAAAATTTTAGCAACAAAAATAAATTGAGGCGCGTTGTCATTAGCTCAATCGGTGTTAATATTTGTAAGTTTAATTAAATTAATTAATGAACGCATTTGTTGCTTCCTTTCTTTTCAATTTTTTATTATGAAATTATTTTAGCATATTTTTTATTAAAAATGTTAAAAATATTGTTTTTTAATTAAAATTTTTTAATTTTTTGTTATTTATAACATTAAAACAAACTCAGGTTTAAACCCGTACAAAAAAGTAACCTTTTAAATATTGTGAGCCACTCAAGATTCTTAAGGAGGTTTTTAAAATCTAAAATTGATTGAATTCGCTCATTTTATATCAATTTATATATGCTTTAATTTTTTGCTTTTAAACTATAAAAGGCGGTTTTAAAATGCCGATGAAACTTAAACATTCTAGTGGTTTTAAATGTTTCGCTATAATAAAAATAAACACCTAAGTCTTGAACACAGCAATGTTGAAGCGGTTTTATGTTTTTGAAGTTCACTTTTTTTATTTAGCCTTAAATAATAAAATTTTTATATAACTTTTTAAGAAATCTTTTAAAGAATAATAATTTTTAAGATTTTAATCTAAATAAAATGGTAAGTAAGCAAAGTATAATAAATAATAAATCGAATAAACATCTTCAACGATATCTTCATAGATTTTATTTTTCATTTTTTCAAAATCCAAGGTTGAAGGAATATCTAATTCCATAAATCCTAAAGGAGCAGCAAAAATTAAATAAATAGAGTTACCTTGACTAACCATTTCGAATTTTTTAGTTAATACACCATAGGTGTCTTTATAACGCTTTAAATATAATTCTTGCACAAGCGGTGTAAAAGCTTTGCGAATTTGTAATTCCTCTTTGCTGTCAAGTTGAAATTTCTTATTAAATTCATGATTTTCTAATTTAACAGTTTTACCAAATCAACCTTTACGAAAAATTGAAAAGTAAAATTGTTTTGATCCTAAATATGAAGTATCAATTTTGATAATCCCTGAATAAACTGTGTGAACTTGACGACTTTTACCGCTACCCCTTGTATATTTTCAAACTACATTAGCCATTGTTAAAGGAAATTTTTGGTCAATTAACATACTTTTTTTACTTTTAATAGTTGATAATCAAGCATCGGAAGGAATTGAAGATAAACGATAATGTTCTAATTCAACGCTAGAAATTTGATTATCAAAATCTTGGGCAAAACCTAAATATTCAAATTTAGGATTAACTAGAGCAAGCGCTTCACGATATATAGCATGAATATCTAATGCTGCTTGAATTTTATTTTGTACATATTTTATTTTACTTTTCAAACTAAACCATAAACCTAATGCTATAAAAAGTGTAATTGTTCCAATAATTAAAAAAGTAATTGAGGTTGTGAAAGAATGTGCAAAAAATCCTACTAAAACTAAAATAGCAGCCAACACAGTTAAACCAGCCGCTACAAACATAGCAACTTTAATATTTTTAATTTGTTGCAAATTTAAATTTTTAGTAGCATTGTTTACAACATGATTAATTTCTTGCCTTAATTTTTCACTAGTTTTATTTTTAAATTCACTGAATGTAATATATTCTTTTGCTGTTTTCATAAAATTACCTTTTAAAAATTAATGTAATTAAATAATTTTAATAAAAAAATGCCATGAATTAAAGTAACTTTAATTCAAAAAGCATTATTTTAAATCAATTATAAATTTTCAAATGAAACGTCTTGACGTTCTTGCTGTGAAGCTTGGTAAAGCGGTTTACTTTGAAGTTTCATAAAACTTGCAATTGCACTTGTTGGTCACACTAATAAGCTAGTATTAAATTCATTTACATAATTATTGTATAAACGTCTTGAAGCTGCAATTTCACGAGCTTGATAGCTTACTTGTTCCATTAAATCTGCATATAGCTTTGAAGATTTTAAATCTGGATAATTTTCAGAAATAGCAATTAAACGTCCTAAAACTGAATTATTTAATGCCTCAATTTCTCGCGAATTTTCAGCTACCCGGTTTTGACCAATTAATGAACGTAATTCAGTTACTTGAGTTAAAATGTCTTTTTCAAATTCTTTGTAAGATTTAACAGATTGCATTAATTTGGTTAAAGTTTCGAATCTTTGTGCCAAAAATACATCAATTGTTGCAGCTGCTTGATTGATTGTAGTCTGCATCTTTAACAAATTATTACGAATCATAAGTGGCATAATTCCTAAAGATAAAATGGAAGCAATTACGGCCGTTGTTTTTGCTAAAGCTCCAGCTTGAGCTAAAACTGGACGATTATCTGATAATGGTTCAAATCCTTTTGCATCATGATGTGGGTTTTGGTTGTCGTAAATGTTTGGCATTTTAAATTCCTTTTGAGATTAGTTTTAAATAAATTTTATATCTAAATTATAGCTATAAACATGATAAAATATGAAATTTTATTCAAAATATTGCAATTAATAAAAAAACCAAGTGTCTAGTACTTGGTCTAAAAAAGTAAAACAATAAATTTAATTATTCAAATGATTATTCATCATCATTTTTAATTGCACGTTTTTTAATAATTACATCAGCAATTTGTTTTGGAGTCACTTCATAATGATCAAATTGCATTTGGTATGTTCCACGACCTGAAGTCATTGAACGTAATTGGGTTGAGTATCCAAACATTTCACTCAATGGCACATCTGCTTTAATCACATTTGCTCCATCTGAACGAGTTTCTTGTTCTTTAACTTGCCCACGACGACGAGATAAGTCTCCCATAACATCACCAGAATAATCAGCAGGTACAACCACCGAAACATCCATAATCGGTTCAAGTAAAACAGTTGAAACTAAATCTTTAGCTTTAGTTAAGGCTTTGGAAGCAGCGATTTTATAAGCCATCTCAGATGAATCGACATCATGGTATGATCCATCAAATAAGGTAGCTTTAATATCAATCATTGGGTAACCAGCTAAAATACCAGTCGCCATTTTGTCTTCCAGTCCTTTTTGAATTGATTTGATGTATTCTTTCGGAATTTTTCCACCAACAATCTTGTCAACAAACTCAAAACCTTTGTCAGGATTTGGCTCGAATGTAATTCATACGTGCCCGTATTGACCTTTACCACCAGATTGTTTAATGTATTTACCTTCAACATCAGCTTTTTTAGTAATTGTTTCACGGTACGAAACTTGTGGCGCTCCAACATTAGCTTCAACACCAAATTCACGTTTTAAACGGTCAACAATAATTTCTAAGTGTAACTCACCCATACCAGCAATAATTGTTTGTCCAGTTTCATCATCAGTTCAAGTTCTAAAAGTTGGGTCTTCATTTGCTAATTTTTGTAATCCTAGAGACAATTTTTCAGTCGCAGCTTTTGAAGCTGGTTCTAATGCTTGAGAAATAACTGGTTCTGGGAAAACCATTTTTTCAAGAATAAATTCTTTTGCTTTTTCACCAATTAAAGTATCACCTGTAATAGTGTCTTTCAATCCAACGGCAGCAGCAATATCTCCAGCACGAACTTCATCAATTTCTTCACGAGAGTTAGCATGCATCTCTAAAATCCGACCAATTCTTTCTTTTTTACCTTTTGTTGAGTTGTAAACATATGAACCTTTACCTAAAACTCCAGAATAAACTCTGAAAAAAGTTAGCGTTCCAACATAAGGGTCATTCATAATTTTAAAAGCTAATGCTGAAAAATCAAAATCGTCAGAAGCTGGCACTTCGATTTGTTCTTCATTCGATACTAAATAACCTTTCATTGGTGGCACATCAAGTGGTGAAGGTAAATAATCAACTACAGCATCAATCATTTTTTTCACACCTTTGTTTTTAAAGGCTGTTCCACAAACTACTGGGAAAAATTCTGAAGTTAATGTCGCTTTACGAATTGCTGCACGCAATGTTTCGGCATCGATTGTCTCACCATTTAGTGCTAGCATTAATAAATCTTCATCAAAGTTAGCGACAGCATCAATTAGTTGCTCACGCATTTGTTCTGCTTTTGCTTTTAAGCTTTCAGGAATCGCAATTTCCACTTCATTTTCATCAGCTCCACCATCATAAGTGAAAGCTTTCATTTCTACTAAATCAATTAATCCAATGTAATCTGACTCTGCGCCAATATTTAATTGGATTGCATGAGCATTTCCACCTAGTCTTTCGTGTACTGAACGAATTGAAGCTTCAAAGTCAGCTCCAGCTTTATCCATTTTGTTAACAAAAACAATTCTCGGAACACGGTAGTTTGTTGCTTGTCTTCAAACTGTTTCTGTCTGTGGTTCAACACCTGATTGCGCATCTAAAACAGCAACTGCTCCATCTAATACACGTAGAGAACGTTCCACTTCAACAGTAAAGTCAACGTGTCCAGGAGTATCAATAATATTAATTCTTTTATCTTTTCAAAAAGCCGAAGTCGCAGCTGAAGTAATGGTAATTCCACGTTCTTTTTCTTGCTCCATTCAGTCCATTTGTGATCCCCCATCATGGGTTTCACCAATTTTATGAATTTTTCCTGTGTGGTATAAAATTCTTTCGGTTGTAGTAGTCTTACCGGCATCGATATGAGCCATAATCCCAATGTTACGGTAATCTTTTAAATCATATTTTCTAGCCATAAATTATCACCTAAAGTGTGCAAAAGCTTTATTAGCTTCAGCCATTTTATGGGTGTCTTCTTTTTTCTTAACTGAGGCTCCAGTTTTGTTTGATGCATCAATAATTTCGTTTGCCAATCTCACATCCATAGTTTTTTCTGAACGTAGTCTTGCATAATTAATAATTCATCTTAATGATAATGATTCTTGTCTACGACGTGAAACATCCATTGGAACTTGGTAGTTTGTTCCTCCGACTCTTCTTGAACGTACTTCAATTTGTGGAGTAACGTTTGCCAAAGCTTCTTGGAACACTTCCAATGGTTCTCTTCCGGTTTTTTCTTTTACAATTTCAAATGCAGAATATAAAATATTTTGTGCAGTTGATTTTTTACCATCTAACATAATTGTGTTAATTAGCTTAGTCACAACTTTTGAGTTAAAAATTGGATCAGCTAAAACTTCACGAATAGGTGCTTGACGCTTTCTTGACATATGATTTCCTTTCTAAATTGTTTGAATAAATTGAATTTGATAATACTAAATTATTTTTTAGGTCTTTTTGTACCGTATTTTGAACGACCTTGATTACGGTTGTTAACACCAGAAGCATCTTGTGTCCCCCGAATAATGTGGTATCTAACCCCAGGTAAGTCTTTTACTTTTCCCCCACGAATTAAAACAACAGAGTGTTCTTGTAAGTTATGTCCTTCTCCAGGAATATAAGCAGTAACTTCCATTCCATTAGATAACTTAACCCTTGCATATTTACGTAACGCGGAGTTAGGTTTTTTAGGAGTCATTGTTGCAACCCTTGTACATACTCCACGTTTAAAAGGTGAAGGTAAAGAAGTTTCTTTTTTCTTTAATGAGTTATATCCGACAATTAAAGCAGGAGATTTTGATTTAAAAACTTTTGCTTTACGGCCGTGACTAACCAATTGGCTAATAGTAGGCATTAAATTAAGTTTCCTTTCTTTTTTATTTAATGTAATTATTATTAAATTTATCTAGTTTTAACTTTTTTAAATTCTGAAAAGATTAAAAAAGTATTGTAATTATACAACAACATAGCCTGTGTATCATAAAATTTTGAACTTTTTTTGTTAACTATCTTTTATTCCTAAAAATAAATTTAAAAATCAAAGCAAAAACAAAAAAATTTCTACTTTGATTTTTATATTTATTCAATATCACGATTAAAAGTTTTATTAACTTTTTCTAAAATTTCTTTGATATCCAAATTAATGAATTGCTTGTTTTCGTAAACAATTTTTCCGTCAACAATTGTTGTTAAAACATCTTTTCCAATCGTTGAATAAACAAGTGAAGAAATTAAATCTGAGTTAGTTGGGCTGTGATTAATATTACTAATATTTACTAAAATAATATCTGCTAAATATCCTACTTTTAATCTTCCTAATTCATGCTCTTGTTCAAATAATTTAGCACCATTAATTGTCGCCATTTTTAAAGTAGTTAAGGCATCTAAAACAGCTGGATTTAATTTTGTACCTTTTGCTAAAAGTGAGGCAAACTTCATTTCCTGAAACATATCTAGAGTGTTATTGGAAGAAGAACTATCAGTTCCTAGCGCAACATTAATTCCGGCTTCTAATAATCTTTGAGTATCTAAAATTCCACTAGCTAATTTTAAATTAGAAATAGGATTATGCACAACTGTGACATTCTTGTTTTTAACAATTTCAATTTCATGATCTGAAAGCCAGGTGCAGTGTGCTGCAATTGTTTTGTTGTCAATTAAACCTAAGCTATTAACATATTCAAGTGGCGGCATTCCAGTTTTATTAATGCAATCTTGAACTTCTTTTAAACTTTCATTTAAGTGAATGTTAATTCCGCATTTTAATTTATCATTTAAAGCTTTAATTTTTAACAAACTTTTTTTACTATTTGTGTAAACTGCATGTGGAGCTAATTTTACTTTAATTCTTCCGTTAGCGGCATTATTTCATTTGTTAAAAAACTCAACTTGTTCCCGTAGCTGTTCATCACTAGGATCGGTTAAACCGCGAGTAATAATTGCACGTAAACCAATTTCTTTTGTTGCGCGAGCTACTTCTTCTGAAAAAAAGTACATGTCAACAAATGATGTTGTTCCTGTTGACATCATTTCTGCTAATGATAATTTCGAACTATAATAAACATCTTCGGGTTTCATCAATTTTTCTTTTGGCCAAATGTATTCATTTAGTCAAGTTTCTAAATCAACATCATTTCCATAATTACGAAAGGCACTCATTCCAATGTGCGTATGACCATTAATTAAACCAGGCATAATTAAATTATTATTAGCATAAATAATTCGTTCAGCTTTAAAATCAGATAACTCATGACCAATATGAAAAATTCGATTTCCTTTAATATAAAGGTTAGAATTTTTTAGTACTTCATTATTTTCATTTAATGTTGCAATTGTTGCATTTTTAATTCAAATATCCATATATACCTCATTTTTTATATCGTTATATTATATTAAATTCAGTTTTAAAATGACTTAAAAAAAATAAAAAAATCACTAAATAATAGTGACTCAAAAACAAAATTATGTTTTTAAATTTATAAATCAATATTATGCTTTTTTAAATAGTTAAAAGCTTTATCCACCTTTTTGTTATTAGCTTTTGAATCTTTTTCATCTGAATTAATTGAATTAATTATTTCAAAGCCTTTTTGGTTAAAAAGTGTATAGCTTATATCAGAAAAAATTATAACCAAAAAAGATTGAATAAAAATAACGTAAAATAACAATGCTAATCCAAAATATATATGAAATTGAGCTAAAAGAAAAATATAATCTACAATTTTTGAACTAATAAAATAAAAATCACTTTTAAAAATTAAATAAGAAAAACCTAATAAAAAATTTACAGAAATCCAATAAGAAATAAACCAAAGAACATTTTTAAATTTTTGAGTTTTTTCAAAATAAAAATAAGTTAAAGTAAATTTCGTTTTTTCTTCTTGGGTTTCTAAATTAAATTTTAAATTTTGTTTAGAAGTAATTAAAAGTGTGTTTTTTAAATTTTTTTTATCCCATATTTTTCTTTCTAATATTTTTATTATTAATCATATGATTCTTCATGTAAACATAAATTCAACATATTCTTTTTTTGGATTAGTAATATAATTTATAATTTCCCTTTTTAAAATAGTTCTAAATTCTTCTTCTGTATTAATAAATTTATATTTAAGCAAAATATTCATTAACTCATAATCATCATTGTAATCTTTTGAAAAAATTTTAAAAAGCAAAATTCGATATTGGTTATATATTTTATTTTTTTTGTATAAAAAAAATAAAATAAAAACAAAAAAACCAAATAAAATTAAACTCAACAAAGATATTGTGATACTGAATGTATTGTTCAAATTATTATACTTAATTAAAAAAAGTAAATTTATTGAAACACAAAAATAAATAATTAATACTAAGATAGACAAAACTAAAATAAACTTATGCTTTTTAGATGCTATTTTAGAATTGAAAAACATAAACAATTTTTCTTGGTTTGAATATTTATTTTCTGATTGTTGATTTTCCATAATATTCCACTATCTTAAAAATTACATTTTTTTATATCTAAGTGTGTTTATTATTGAAGAAACAGAAACTATTGTTTCGACAATACTAAGAACAGCACCTATCGGAGAAGCTCATGATGTTGCTAAAAGAGCAGCTCTTTTACCAGCTATTTTACTAGCAAAAGCAGTAATTCTGGAAGTGATATTTTTAAATACTTTATTTTCAATATAGTCCGTAAATTTAGAAAGCGAAAAAGCTATATTATTTTTAATAAGCAAATCATTTCCTATATTTAAACCAACTTTTTCAATTATTTTTTTAATTAATGCTTCAATTGTCATAGTACCTAGCAATCTTATAGCAGAAAATTTTGTTGTTAGATCGACAATAGTTAAAATTTCGCTTTTTCCCAAGTGGTGAAAAGGAGTGTTTGGCTTTTTAATTTCATTTAAAAAATCATTATAAGACATACCCATTAATTTTTCTACAATAACTATTTCTTCACTATCTAAAATTTTATTTAAATCAGAAAGAGTTTCCTCCAAAGAATACTGCATATTAAAGGATTCATTTAAAAAATATGTTGTTATGCCAGCCTGAACTCCTGCAGCAATGGCATTTGGAATAGTACCTCCGAAAGTTCAGAAAGCTGCTGCTGTATAAGTTGCAACAAGACCTCAAGCAACGGCAGTTAAACCTGCATTTATACCGTTAAAAATTTTGACATCACGCAAATAGTCTTTAAGTATATCTCTAGATCTTTGAATTTTATGTATATCTACACTTTTTCTTAACTTTTTAATATTTTCATTATATTTTTCAGCATCTTCACTATTACCTGTGAAGTTTTTAATTAAAGATACATTTTGATCATAAGAATTTAGACTATAACTTCTATTGAAATGAGAAGATTTAGAAGAAAAATTTCTAGATAATAAATTTTTGTTTTTAGTTCTTTTTAAAATGATTTTTTTTGCAGCTTTTTTAGGTTTTTTTTCATTTGAACTAAGTGAAATATCATTTAGTTTTTCTTGTTTTTTTGCAAAATTAATGTTTTTAATATTTATTAAATTCACTAACTGTTCTTGTAAATTTTGTTCCAATTGCACATCATTAGTATCATTAATTAAATTTTTTAAAATTTCAATTTTTTTATCAACTAAATCATTATTTTTTTCTTGTAAAAAATAATTTAATTTTTCTTTAAAAATTATTTTTTGATTTTCATTTTTTAAAACTTTTTCACTTAATATATTAATTATATTAGATTTTAAATTCTCATCAAGGTTTCCTTCATGTAAATTTTGATTTACTAACAAATCATTAACTTTTTTTAATGCCTCTGAAATATCATTTTTTGTTTGATCTAAATTTTTATATGATGGATGTTCAAAATTTAAATTAACCAATTGAATAGATTGATTAATTGGGTTTATAATTCCGGCAAAATTTAAAGCATCACCCATATTAAAAAACTAAGTTTTTGTATTTCATTGCTGTCTCCTTATTGTTAAATTAAAGTATTTTTTTAAAACTTGTTAGCTAAAAACATTAACAAACATAATAATTATAAAAAATAAATTTCAAATAGTTTAATAAAAATTTAAAAATGCAGTGCACCCTAAAAGTTGGACAAAAAAACTAAGAGATGCATTTTTATGTCTAAATTAACAACAGAACAAAAAATCGAAATTTTTAAAAAATCGAAAAAAGCATTATCCGCAGCTCTAGCAAAAGAATATAAAGTTAACAAACAAATGATTAGTAATTTAATAAATCTGAAAAACAAAAAAGGTTTAAATGCTTTTGACAAAGTAAAAAAACTAAAAATATTCTAATGAAATTAAATTAAAAGCAATTAATAAAGTTTTACTGCAAAATTTAAATTTTGTTGATGTTGCTGATAAATGTGGTCTAAAATTTTCATCTCTTATTTCTAATTGAGTTAGATCTTATATAGAAAATCGTTATAATTTAGTAACTAAAAAAAGAGGTAGGTCCAGAATGATTGAGAACAATAATTTTTTGTTCAAAAAAGAAGACAAAAACTAAAAAACTCAAAAGAAAAAGAAACAAAGCAAATAATTAAATACTCGCAAGATGAAATTACTTATTTAAAAAAGCTCCGTCAACTGATGAAGAAGAAAAAAGAATTAAATTAAAACAAAAAGTAAATATCAATGCGCTGACCCCAAAAAATTAAACTTTATACTTTAAAAGTATTTTAATGATCCCTGAATTCAACAGGGGTCATTTTATTTAAATTTAATTGATATTCTTTTGTGATTGTAATATCTAATGTATTTTTTAATCGCCAATTCCAAATCCGCAATGTTTTTAAATCTTTTTCATGTCCATAAAACATTTCTTTTTTAAGATTCCAAAAAAGTTTTCCATAATCGAATTATCAAGTCAATTACCTTTTCTTGACATTGACTGAATAATATCATTAATTTTTAAAATTTCTATGTATTGTTGCATCTGGTGTTGTCAACCTTGATCAGAGTGGAAGATCAAACCTCTTAAATTATTGAATTTGTTAAATGCCATTTTTAATGTTTTTTCAATTTGCTTAAAGTTAGGTGATTTTGAAATATTGTATGAAATGATTTCGCGATTATGTAAATTCATAATTGCAGAAAGAAATATTTTTTCATCTCCAAATGTAAATTGTGTAACATCAGTTACCCATTTTTCATTAATTTTTCTAGTTGAAAAGTCTCTTGTTTTTTGGCTTTTGTTTTGGTTTTTGATTTTTTGTTTTGCATTTTTCTGTGTCTACCTCTTTTTTTAGTAATTAAATTATATCCATTTTTTATATAAGATCTAACTCAATTAGAAAGTAGAGAGGGTGAAGATAAATTATATTCCAAAGCAACATCTGTACAACTTCTATGCTTTAATAAGATTTCATCAATTGCATTTAGTTTAGTTTCATTAGAATAATTTTGTTTTTTATTTTTTGAAAACTTTTAGTTCCATACTTATCAGCAATTCTTATTAAGTTGTAAATAATAGATTTGTTGACATTATATTATTTAGGTAAATTTATAACTGAATATTTTTTTGATTTTTGATAAATTTCTAATTTTTGCTCTGGTGTTAATTTTGACATAAAAATGCTTCCCTAGTTTGTCCAAATTTTGGGGAGCACTGCAATATGACATTAGCTAATGTTTATAGAAAAGATAGTGATTTTAAATCATATACTCTTTATGCTAATGAAAAGCTATTGAAATTAGATTATGAAGATACTACAAAGAAAAATAAAACACTAGAATAACAATTAAAAATTGATAATTTAATAGACGAAATATTATTTAAAAGAAATAATGAAAATAAAAATTTAATTGAATCTTTTATTAAGCTAAATAACAAAGAATTAAATGATTTTATTATAGAAAATAGAGATTATTTCAAAACACACAAAAAACCTCAAAACCAAGCAAAAGAAGAAAATATTGCTCAAAAAATGTAATTTTTTTTAAATTCATTTAAAAATAAATTTAAAAAAATAAAAATTTTAAATGAAATTTTGAATTATTTTAAATATAAAGTAAAAATTTTACATTTTTATAAAGTTAATTTTTATTTATTTTATAATTTTTTTATAAAGGGGGGGTTAAATAATCAAAATATTTAATATTTCTAATTTTAATTTAAGAAATTTTTTAAAAATAAGATTTATTTATACTTAACAAAGGAGTTTTAGTTATGAAAAAAAGTAAAAATATAAAAAAATATTTAATTTCATCTAGTTTATTGTTAGGGTTTTTTGCATTATTGGTTCCATCTAATATGAGTTATTCAGTTAACAATGAAAAAGATGTAAATAATTATTCAGATGTATTAAAAAATAAATTAATTAAAAAATTAGAGTTCCAAAGTGTTAGTTATTTTTTGGATCAAAATGATAAAATAGTACCAAAACAAGATAAAACATATAAGATCAAATTACTTTTAAAATATGAGTTTAAAAATAAGGAAAATATTAATGAAGATGTGAAGTTATTTTCTGAAAAAAATAAGTCATTTCTTGATAATATTGTAGCTAATTTAAAAAATATAAAAAGTTATAGTTTTAGTAGACTAAGTCCTTTTGTTTGAATTAATTTTCATGACGAAGAATTTAAAAAAGAAAATTTAGAAATAATTGCTAAATATGATTTTGTTTTTAAAGTTTTTTCATACGAAAAAAATAATGAATTATTAGCCAATAACTTTTTATATGGAAATAAAAAAATGACACAAATTTATTAAAAAATTTAGTTCAGATGAATGATTAGATCAACTTAAACAAATAAATTTTATAAAACAAAGAGAAAAAGAAAATTTATTTGTTAACAGCTTAAATTATGAAAAAGCAATTGGCAAAATAGGAATTTTAGAGTACGCTTCTGAGGGAGGTAATATTGTAAACTCTGAGCTGTCTTTTTTTGAAAATAAACAAGTTGAAATTAATGGCGATGAAAAAAAATGAGGTATTCATGGAAGTTTTGTTGCCTCCATTGCTGGTGGCAAGGCTGGAGTTGATAGATTTGCTAAAATATATTCAACAGATTTCCGTGAAAACGAAGAGTGACAACAAAAATTAGAGTGATTAGTTATAGAAAAAGGGGTAAGGGTTATCAATCACAGTTACGGTTCTGGTAAATCTTTAAATAAGGTGCCATATAATGATGAATCATATTTTATTGATTATTTGGCTAGAAAATATGGTGTAGTAAATGTTTTTGCTTCTGGAAATGGTAATGATAAACCTGATATAGATGATGAATGAATTGATAATCAACAACTTTCATTTAATTCTATTGTTGTAGGTTCTTCTATAAAAGAAAAAAATAAGAATTTATATAAAATATCCGAGTTTTCTAACAGACTTAAATTTGATAAATATTCAGATTTACCGAAACCTCTTGTTGTGGCTCCGGGAGAAGGTTATAAATTTTTATGATTACCAAAAGAATATGGAAGAGGTACAAGTTTAGCGGCGCCAATAGTTACCGGAGCAATCAGTGCATTATTAAGAGAAAATCCTACATTAAATAATGATAATAATAGAGTTTCATCTATTAAAGCTATTTTGGCGGCATCTGGAAATGATGATAATTTTAATTTAGAAGGAACAAAAAAAATAAATGCCAATGGACTTGAAAACGCAATTGGAGCAGGAATCATAGATTTTGAAAAAATGAAAGAAGCGGCTAGCAATTTAGTTAATTTAAATATTAATAAATTAGAAGACGAAAAATCAAGAGTAGTTTATGAATCACCAACAATAAAACTGTTAAAGGGACAAAAAATTCAAGTTGCTTCTTCATGATTATTTAATGCAGGCATTTTAAAAAATGAAGAAAATATCCCAGAATATAATTGACAATTTAATTTAATTGGATTTATAGGCGGGCCGTTATTAGGCGGCATAACTTCTGGTGTTTATAATGGAGTTTATTGATCTCAATATGAAAAATGAAAAAAAGATTGAGAAGAAAAGCACATTAATTCATCATTATTAAAAAAATCTGAAACATTTGCAAGGCAAAATTCTAATTTTTTTACAGATTATGATTTATATTTAGAAAAAAAAGATTTCAATGGTAATTGAGAAACTGTTAAATCAATTAATGTTGTTGGATCTAATGTTGAATTAATTAAGCATTTAGTTGATTCAAATGGTGAATATAGGATTAAAATTAAAAAATATTTTGATTCAGTGTTTGATAATTCAATAAACGATGTTTTATCGGTAACATATGTTAAAAAATAAAAAAATATTTTTAATAGGTTTTGCAGCTTTTTCTGCTTTTCCATTAGTCTTAATTCCTTTATTCATCAATAAAGAAGATAAAATAGAACAAAAAAATATTAAAATTAAAACGCAGATTGAAATTAATGAAGTTTTAGATCATGATTTTGAAAAAAAACGCCAATTGAAAAAAAAGTAAGTATTATTAAAGTAAAATTTCCTTTTCGTTCTTTTAAACAGGCATATGGTATTATTGATAATTTTTCAAAATTAAATGATTTTAAAAAAATAATTGAAAAAAATGTATTTGAATACTCTGAATCTAACAAATCTGAAGAAGGAATAAAACTTTTAAGCGAGTTTTTAAATTTTTATCAAAATACTTTTAATAAAGAATTTTTTAAAAAATTTGATTTAGTTTATTTATTAGATAAAAACCCTTCAATATGAGGAAAAGAAACGCTAGATTCTGTTATTGTTAAAGATAACAAAATTGTATTAAACATTCTTAATTATAAATCTCTTAAATATGAAAGTGAGAAAGGTCATCCAATCCCGGTATCAATACCAATGTATGATGAATCTACTGCATATTTTATGATTGTACCTAAATTAAACGATGAAAAAAATGTTCATTTAAATTTAATTAGAACATTAGAAGAATACAAAAAATATCGAAATGAAGTTCAACCTGGAGTAATTTTTAAATCTGAAAATCAAGCTATTGAGTCAGGATTTATTGAAATAAAATAATTAATTTTGTATAAATCATTAATATATTAAACTAGGACAAAAAAGTGAACCTTTTAAATGTTGTAAGCCTCTCAGGAATCCTGGGGGGGTTTTTCAATTTAAAACTAATTGAATTCGTTGGTTGTTATATCAATTAATATATGTTCGAATTTCTTGTTTTAATCCTTTAAAAGTAATTTTGAAAAAATTAATAAAATTTAATCATTCTGATTTTATGCAAGAAAAAAAATATTTTGATTCCTTATTGTCTAATGAATTACCTATTTTTGACATTGATAATATTGCATTTTTGCTTTTAAACATTTCTTAAAAAACAAATAAAGAATATTGAAATCCATGATCTGAGTGAATGATTCATTCATTTGTAAAATAATTAATTTCTTTGTGGTGTTCTAAAATAAATTCAGTATTATTAATTTCATTTAAATTTCAAGAAAAAATTTTTTTAGTTTTGTGATGAATTGCTACCGATAAATAAACATGATTTACATTTATATCTCTAGGTGCTGGAATATAAGTAACATCTGTTGCAATAATATTTTTGTTTGCAGTACAGTGATAATCACGTTCCACACCAAATCAAAAAATTTTACATTAGTATTTTTAATTTCTCTAGCTTTTCTTTTTTGTCGAATTTTGCAAAATAAACTTAATTGCTGCATTCCTCTACCTAAAGTACAATAATTTATTTCAATTTGATAGTTATTTTTAATGTAAGCAACCAATTTTTGTCTACCATAAATACCTTTATTTTTGTTAAAAGCTTTAACAATAATTTTTTGATTTCTAATTTCTTTTTGCCTAATGTTATTTATTTTTTGTTTGTAATTTCACATTCCAGATTTAGATAATTGAAAAAATTCATTTTTTAACTTGCTTGATATTTAAAGATTGAGCTTCTTTGTTTTTATTATTTTTAGATTTTTCATTAGTTATTTCGTTATATCTTTTAAAAATTTCAAATTTTTCTCAATCCTCTAATTTGTTGTAAATTCTTACTAAATCCTCATGTGTATGAGGTTTTGGTTTTCTACCCACACCCTTATTTTTCTTTAATGATTTCCCTGTTTTTGATTGTAATATTTCTATATCATTAGAAATTTTAAACTTATAATATTTTTTTCTGAAAATTTTTTTTGTTTCTTTGGTATTTTTTCTGTTGAATTTATTGCAATATCATTTTCAAAAAGTAGGAAGAGAACCATAACTTTTGTCATACATTTCAAAAGCTTCTAATCATTCTGATAATTTTAAATGCCTTGCCATAATAAAAAGTGAACCTCCAAGTTTCGCCCGCCACAATATTGGGGCGGGTTTAATCTTTTGTGGTTCACTTTTTTTGTCCTAGTTTAACACTAATGAATGTGTTGTGTGTTTATTATATTTCCTGCATAAAAAATTCTATTCTGAAAAGTTAGCGATTACACGAATTAACTCTTCACGAGTCATATCTTCATAACCGAAGATATTCATTTTTTTAGCAATTTTTTTCAACTCTGAAAGACTTAAATCACGTAGCATATCTTCCTTTTCATTTTTAACTTCAGAATCTCTTTTGCCAACTTCTAAGTCGCCATCACCGGGAGATGTTGTGTCGTTTTGATTTTGCTGAAAATCAGCTCCAGTTGGATTGAATCCTGGTGCAAAAGGATTAAATCCATTTCCCATATTACTATTTTTGAAAGCTTCAGACATTTTTTTCAATTCTTCTTGTCTTCTTGAATTAAAGTATTCAAAACTAATTATTCTTAAATTCTTCATTGGTCAAATTGCCATGATTATTACAAAAATGGTTATTAAATAAAATACTAAAACTAAAATTGTTGGAATTGACACAATTTTTAAAATGTCATATCTTTCGCCAAAATTATTAGTGATTAATGATTGAATATCACGATTTTGTAAAAAGAAAAACATATTGATAATTAAGCCAAATCCGATTGTAAATTGTACTGATTGTGCAAATCTTAATGAGCTAAATTCTTTTTTAGCCATAGATTCTTTGTGATTTAAAAATGCTTTTACTAAGTTAAAAGAAGAATAAGCAATTAAAATTGCTGTTACCACAATTGTTATAAGTGCATTATTGATTGGTCAATGCCTTTTTTCTGATGCAATGCTTAATGCTACTTCTTGTTGATTAATTTGCATATAAATTAAGTAATTTAACACTACAGCTGTAATAAAGATCGCCAATAACGCTACTAAAAAACCAACTAGGATGTAAAAATATTTATTATATTCGTTTTTACGCTCTTCTCAAATTTGTGAAGAAGGTTTTAAATTTTCTCCACCATTAAAATTAAATACGTTCAAGATTTGCTCCTTCTTGTTTAATATGTTTCTAATTATACTATAAAAGAAAACTAAAAAAATATTTTTTAGCAAAGTCATAGCTTAATTGCTAATATTAAATTCCTTGGGTAAGGGCGCTTGAAAAACTTGGCGATTTCCTTTTGGATCAATAAATTCTAGCTCATAAGCATGTAAGTACTGGCCAAAGTCATCTTGTTTTTTGCCATACAAGGGATCACCATAGACGGGATGATTCATGTAACTACTATGCACTCTGATTTGGTGGGTTCTTCCGGTTTCTAATTCACAACGTACTAAGCTTAATTTTTGATTATGGTGATTAAAATTTTTTTCTAAAAAAATATGAGTTTTAGCAGGTTTGGAATTTATGTTTGTCACAGCCATTTTTTGACGATTTGTTTTATCACGACCAATCGGTAAATCAAGGTGAATAATTTCATTTTCTAAATGACCTTCTAAAATTGCGCGATAACGGCGTTGAATTTTGTGATCTTTTAATAATTTGGCAAAATGTTGGTGAGCTTTGTTATTTTTGGCAACAATTAAAAGTCCTGAAGTATCTTTATCAATTCGGTGTACAATTCCTGGCCGAGTACTGCCGTTGAGATCTGATAAATTATTTTGAAAATGGTATAGCAAACCATTTACTAAAGTTCCTTTCATATTACCTGGTGCAGGGTGAACAACTAAACCTGAAGGTTTATTAATGACAATGTAATCATCATTTTCAAAAATAATATCTAGCGGTATTTCTTGAGGTTCAATATGTCCCATGTCTTGACGTGTTGGTTGTTGCAAAATTTCAATTTCAGCATTTTCAAGCACTGTGAAACTTGCTTTGCGAACAACTTTGCCATTGACTAAAATTTGTTGTTGTTCAATTAAATCTTTAACTTCTTGGCGCGAAATATCTGTAGTTTCATTGATATATTTATCAATGCGGTCATTGTGAGTTGCGATGATTTTTAACATGTTGCTAATTATTATAGCATAGTCAAAATGTTGTTACTAAGAAGTTATAGAAATAAAAATACAATTTAGCTATGCAACTAAATTGTATTTTGATATTGGTTATTCAATTCTTAAATTAATAAGTGATTTTTGTCATTTTGTCATTTTCAACAACAATAATCACGTCACCTTTTTGCGCCCCAAAAGGTTCAACCGCTTCACGAGCTTTAGTTGGATCTTTTTTCAATTCTTTAAAAAGTTGAACTGAATCCATTGAGACAAATACAGAAGAAGTCACTCCAAAAGCACCAATTAATTTTGGATCATTAACAATTCCAATGATCGCTGTATTAGGACGGAATTTAGCAACTTCTTTTAGAAGTTTTCCTGATCTTGATAATACAACCGCAAAAGCTACTTTTTGTTTTTCTGCTGTCATCGCAATTTCTTTAGCAATTTCAGCGCGTTTACCAGAAGAATTTTTAGCAATCGCATTTAATTGTGCTTGGTAGAATAATTTTTCATAAAAGGCTTTTTCAGCACGATGGTTAATACGCGCCATAGTTTGCACAGCTTCTAATGGAAAATTCCCTTGAGCAGATTCTCCTGATAACATTGTTGCATCAGCCCCTAATTCTGTTGCTCAATAAACATCAGTCACTTCAGCACGAGTGGGGTGTGGCGAATTTTCCATTGAGTCTAACATTTGGGTTGCTACAATCACTGGTTTACCAGCAATCCGACATTTACGAATAATTCGTTTTTGGTGATAAGGCACATCTTCAAAAGGAATTTCTAATCCCAAATCTCCACGAGCAATCATTACTCCATCAGAATATTTGATAATTTCGTCAATTCTTTCAATCCCAACATGCGATTCAATTTTAGAAATAATTTGAATGTGTTTCCCGCCATTATCATTTAATAATTGACGTAACTCCTTTACATTGTCAGCTGAATTAACAAATGAAGCAGCTACATAGTTAATTCCTTGTTTAATTCCAAATTTAACATCGTCAATGTCTTTTTTGGCTAAAAATGGTAAAGAAAATTCCACTCCAGGTAAATTAATTCTTTTATTTGATTTTAGCTTGTGTGCGTTAAAAGTTTTAACAATGATTTTGTTTTTCTTAACTTCAACAACTTCAGTTTTTAATTTTCCATCATCTAGTAAAACTAAATTTCCTGGTTTTAAATCTTGATCCATTTCATAAGAAACTGTGAATTCAGTTGCAGTTCCTTCATGTTTTTTATAATCACTCGGCTTAGTTAAAATTGTTACAAGGGTATGTGCTTCAATCATTTGAGCCCCATCTTGCATTTTGCCTACACGAATTTCCGGTCCTTTTGTATCTAATAATAATGACACTGGCACATGTAATTCTTGCGCAATTTTTTTAGCTAAAACAAATTTTCCTAATTGTTCTTCATGATCCCCATGGGAAAAGTTAGTTCTAATAGTTGTTACACCAGATAAAATTAATTGTTTTAGTGTCTCATAATCTTGTGAAGATGGTCCAATGGTAGCGATAATCTTAGTGCGTTTGTCCACTAATTTCATAAGTTAATATGTCCTCCAAAAGTTGGTTGATATTGATTTGTAATTTAATTAATAAATTGAAAAAATTAAGCAACTTGTGCTTGTGCTTTTGCAGCAGCTTTTTTTGCAGCCTTACGAGTTTTTTCTAAACGTTTTAGTTTTCTTTCTGCAATTTCTTTCCGACGTAATTTAGTCATTGCGCTCCTTGATTAATAATAAATAATAGCTTGATAATTTCTTGTAAATACTAATTTTATAATTTTGTAATTCCAATTAGTATTAATAGTAAATTAATTAATTTTTTTAATAATATCATAATTTGTTCTTTTCATAAGTTAAAAGCTATGTTTTGTAATAAATTTAGAAAAAAATTTCCTATTTGAAGTTGAAATTTTATTAATTAATATTTTTTAGCAACACTGAGATTTAATAGATAAACTAAAAATTTTCAAAAATAAAAAAACATTCTTTGAAGAATGTTTAATTGTCAAAAATTAATGGCTAATTATACTAACTCAATAATTGCCATTTTAGCACTATCACCTTGACGTGGTGCCAATTTAATAATTCTGGTATATCCACCTTGACGATCCTTGTATTTTGGACCCAAGTTTTGGAATAAGTGAGTTAAGATTGGTGTTCCATCTTTGGTTGTTACCGGTCTTAAAAAAGCCACGGCACGACGACGTGCTGCAAGGGTATCTTTTTTTGCTAAGGTAATCATTTTTTCAACATGACGACGCAATTCTTTTGCTCTAACTTCAGTTGTAGTAATCCGTCCATGAACTAAAACATCAGTTGCTAAACTACGAGTTACATGTTTTCTTCAAGTCGTATTACGACGAAATAGTTGTTTTGGATTGGCCATTATTCATCTCCTTTATTTAATTTAATATCATGTTCTTCTAATTTATCAACGATTTCTTGAACAGATTTTTTTCCTAAATTTTTAATATTTTCTAATTCTTCAATTGTTAATTGTTGTAGATCAGAAATACGACGGTATTTTGCACGGCGCAAAGCATTTAAAGATCTAATTGATAAGTCTAGTGTTTGAATATCTGCTGAATTTAATTTTGGTGCTTCTTCTTTTTGTTTTTCTTGCTCAAAAATTTCACTTTCTTGCAAGTTTTCTACATTAGCCATTTTGCTTAAATGTCCAATCAAAATTTTAGCAGCTTGAGCTAAAGCCGTTTTGGCATCAATTGTACCATCTGTAGTAATGTTAAAAGTTAATTTTTCTTGCACAATTGCCGCTGCTGAATTTAATTCATCTGAAAAATAATGTACATTTTTAACAGGTGAAAAGTCAGAGTCAACTGCAATAAAAGCACCGGTTTTTAGTTTCGAATCTAAATTCTGTTGATTTTCATTAATGAAAATTTTATTTTCTTCAAAATCAGTATAACCACGACCTGAAGTGATAAAAATTTCTAATTCAAGCGCATTTTTAGCTTGAACATGAGCAATTTTTTGGTCGCTGTTAATAATTCGCACACCAGGAGGGCAAGAAATATCTTTAGCATAAACTTCGCCTACTTCATTAGCTTTTAATGAACATTTTAAAATTTCGCCATCTGGGAAAACGGCTTCATCATAAAAATATTTAACATCTTTGATGTTTGCTAAAATTGTCATAACATCTTCAACAACATGTGGTAACACAGAAAATTCGTGTTGCACATTATTAATTTTAACAGCAAAAGGCGCTACAGAAGTTACTGATGATAAAAGTGTTCTTCTTAAAGCGTTTCCTAATGTGTGAGCAAACCCTTTTTCTAAAGGTTGAACCTCAAAAGTAGTACTATAATCCGAATTGCGTTTGGCAATATTTTCAGTGTAGGTAATTGGAACCATTTTTTTCATTTTAGACTACCCCTTTTCTATCTTTTTGTTGCTCTTTTTAAAACTTTTTTCGGTGGACGTGTTCCGTTGTGAGGGATTGGTGTTACATCCTTAACTTCTTTAACAATAATCCCTGAGACTTCGATTTGTTTACGCGCTGCGTCTTTACCGGGTCCTAAACCACGTAGTTCCACACGCACTTCTTTTACACCATGCTCTTTAGCAGCTTCTGAAGCGGCTGCAGCAGCTAAACCTGCAGCATAAGGAGTTTTTTTCTTAGTTCCTTTATAACCAATTGCTCCTGAAGATGATCAAGCAAAGACATTACCTTGTTCATCAGCGAAAGAAACGATAGTATTTTGGTGAGTTGAATGAATGTGTGCCACACCACTTGTAATATTTTTACGTTTAACTTTTCTTGCCATATCTTATTTACCTTTCTTTCCAGCCACAGTTTTTCTTGGACCTTTACGAGTACGCGCATTTTTCTGAGTCACTTGACCACGTACTGGTAATCCTTTTCTATGTCTAATTCCCCGGTAAGTTTTGATTTCCATTAAACGTTTAATGTTTAATGATACTTCACGACGTAAGTCTCCTTCAGTCATATAATTTTTAGCAATATCTCTAATTTTACTTAGTTGCTCTTCTGATAAATCTTTTACCCGAATATTTTCATCGATATTTGCTTTTTGCAAAATTTCTTGTGATAATGATTTTCCAATTCCATAAATGTAAGTTAATGAAATAACTACTCTTTTATTATTAGGAATTTCAACATTTAAAACTCTAGCCATTTAATCTCTCCTTAATTTTTATCCTTGTCTTTGTTTATGTTTTGGTAATATACAAATTACTCTAATAATTCCATGACGTTTAATAATTTTACAGTCTTTACACATTTTTTTAACTGATGCTCTAACTTTCATTTTGACTCCTTATTGTTTTTCTTTGTTATGATTTGATTTATTTACGACGATAAACAATTCGTCCTTTAGTTAAATCGTAAGTACTGATTTCAACATCAACTGAATCTCCAGGAATAATTTTGATATGGTATACTTTCATTTTTCCTGAAACATGAGCTAAAATTTTTAAGCCATTTTCTAATTCTACTTCGTATTCAGTTGATGAAAAAGCTTTAGTAACTTTTCCAATCATTTTAATTGCATCTTTTGCCATTTAAATCCCTTCATTATCGGTTAATACTATAGCATAGCCATTTTTGATTACTAATGTTTGTTCATAATGGGCTGCTTTGTGTTTGCTTTGTGACACTACAGTTCAACGATCTGGTTTTATAAAAATTTTTGCTGAACCTTGTAAAATCATTGGTTCAATGCAAATTACCATGTTGTCACGCAATAATAAACCTTTGCCTACTTGACCATAATTTTCAACATATGGTTCTTCATGCAGAGCTTTACCAATTCCGTGACCAGAAAATTCTTTAGGAGTATAACAACCATGAGCTTGAATAACTTTAAAAATTGCTGCACCAACATCACCTAAGCGTGCCCCGGGTTTAATTGCATTTACTCCAGCTCAAAAAGCTTCTTTAGCAACTGTAATTAATTTTTCATTTTCTGGCGTTGTAATGCCAATACTTTTAGTAAAAGCTGAATCAGCATAGTAATTTTCAAAAATTACACCCATGTCAACTGATAGTAAATCACCATTTCGCAAAATCCGGTCATCAGGAATTCCGTGGATTAATTCTTCATTTAGTGAAGCACAGATTGTAGCAGGGAAACCTTGGTAGCCTAAAAAAGCTGGTTTACCACCGCGTTTTGTAGTTTCTTGAAAAGCGATTGAGTCGAGTTCTTTTAAAGAAACACCTGGCTGAATGGCTTCAAAAATAATTTTTTTTACTTCAGCTAGGATTTGTGAGGCTTTGGTAATTTTAGCGATTTCTTGTTCTGTTTTTAAACTAACCACTAAAAACCTCGGTAATAACTTTGTCTACTAATTCATCGACCGGCAATGTAGCATCAAAAACTTTTAATTTACCTTGATGACGATAGTAGTCAATTAGTTGTTTAGTTTGTTGTTCATAAACCTCTAAACGCTTAATGACTGCTGTTTCGGTATCATCTGGACGTTGCAGCAAGGTTGCACCATCTAATTCACATGTTGTTCCAGTTTTTGAAGGTTTAAAATCAAGATGGTAAGTTGCACTACATTGAGGGCAATAACGACGTTTTGACAAACGTGATACTAACACTTCACGTGGCGCTTCTAGTAAAACAACATAGTCAATTATTACAGCCTGATGATCTAAAAATTGCGCTTGATCAATTGTACGAGGGTAACCATCAAAAATAAAGTGTTGTTTAGCCTCATTTAATGCTTGAATTTTTGCAGCAACAATTTGATTAGTAATTTCATCAGGAACATACAAACCAGATTCAACAATATTTTTCAACTCAATCCCTAATGGTGTTGCTAATCTGATTTGTTCGCGAAAAATTTCGCCAGTGGAAACATGTTGAATTTCAACTTTGTGAGTCATAGCACTTGCTAACGTTCCCTTACCAGCACCAGGTGCTCCTAAAAAAATTAGGTTTTTTATTATCATAAAATATCCCCTCTTTTACTTTTTCTAGCAAGTTTCTGTGCTGAAATGGCTTTAGCATGACGTTGTTTTCTTAGTGCAAGTACATTAATTTTTTGTCTTGCACTAATTTGTGAAATTGTTTCAATTGCAGTTGAAACTAGAATGATAATTGAAGTTCCGCCAAATGTAATTTGAGGAGGCATACCTAACATTCTTTGAATTTGCTCAGCCGAACCTAAAAGTGATAGATAAAAAGCTGAAAAAACAGATAAACGTAATACAACTGAAATTAAATAATCTTCGGTTTGCTCTCCCGGGCGAATCCCAGGAATGAAAGTTGAATTTTTTCCAAAATCTTCAACAATTTTATCAATTCTTGATTGTTGTAATCCCATTAAAATTGTAAAAATGAAAGTAACAATAATTAAAATCGTTAATCCAATAGGATGATTTGGTAATAAATTATTTTCAATTCAATATCTAGCGTGTGATGTGTATGGATCAAATAATGATGCAATCATTACTGGAGTTGATACTACAATTAATGCAAAAATTAATGGCATCACACCCGCCGGATTAACTTTAATTGGTAAATAAGAAATATCTTTATGGTTTTTAGCTAGTCCAGCCCCGGTCTGTTGAATTGGAATGTGTCGTTCAGCTAAATAGACATAAGCAACAATAAATAATACACTTAAAAAAATTAATAAATAAGTTGCAAAATAAATAATCCCTGAAACCGTAGCGCTTGAGGTTCCACCAACTAAAAATTCATAAGCTAGTTTAAATTTACTTGGTAATTGTGTAGCAATTCCTGCAAAAATTAATAATGAAGTTCCGTTACCAACACCATTATTAGTGATTTGTTCGCCTAAAAATAAGGCAAACATTGATCCAGCAATTAATACTGTTGGTAGAACGAACCATTTAAAAGCAGCACTTTGATCAACGAATGTTACAAATGAACTTTCATCATAACCAATCAAAGTTCGAATTAGTACAATCGCTTGAACAATAGCGATAATGAAAGTTAAAAATCGCGTAATAATATTAATTTTTCTTCGTCCCAATGGCCCCGATTGACTTAGTCGATGAATTGGCGGAAATAATTTAGTTTGGGCAATCATCATAATAAGTGAGGCAGTAATAAAAGGACTAATTCCTAATGCTAAAATTGAAAAATTAATTAATCCACCACCACCAACAATATTTAAGATTGAAAAAAATGTTGATTGCGACGCGCCAGAATTCCCTGATAATTTTAAGCCCGGAACTGTTATTGTTCCAGCAACAACAAAAATTGTTAATAGTACAAAAGTATAAATAATTTTTTTAGTTAATATTTTTTCACGAAAAAAATCTGCAAATGTTTTTTTGAAAAAGAAAAAAACTTTTGAAAAAAGAAAGATAAAAAAATTAATCATTTTTTTCAAGAGTTTTATCATTTTATTGAACCTCGACTTTTCCCCCTGCTTTTTCAACAGCTTCACGAGCTGTTGTTGAAACGGCATTAACTTGAACGGTTAATTTTTTAGTTAATGTTCCGTTTGCTAAAAGCTTCACAGGTAATGTTGATTTTCTAGCTAATTTTTTTGCTAATAATGACTCTAAAGTCACAACATCACCATCATTATAAGCGGCATCTAATCCACTTAATGAAATAGTTTGGTATTCTACGTGATTTACATTTTTAAAGCCACGTTTTGGAATTCTTCTAAATCAAGGGTTTTGCCCTCCCTCAAATCCTAAACGTACTTCACCACGTTTTTTTTGCCCTGATTGTCCCTTACCAGCTTGTTTACCTTTACCAGCTGCATGACCACGACCTTTACGGTGTTTTTCTTTTTTAGAACCTAATGTTGGTTTTAAAGTATGTAACTCCATAGTTGATCCTTTCTTAACCTTGAAGCTTTGCAACATCAAGATCTCTTAATTTTGCAATCTCTTCAACAGTTCGTAATTTTTTAAGGGCATTAATAGTAGCTTGAACAATATTAGCTTTAGTTCTTGAACCATAGGTTTTAGTATAAATATCAGTGTAGCCTGCCAATTCAACCACAGCACGCACTGTTCCAGAAGAAATAATTCCTTTTCCTTTTGGAGCTGGTTTTAGTAAAACTTTTGAAGCTAAGAATTTTTCATTAATTTCATGTGGAATTGTTGATTTATTAACAATTGGTACGCTAATTAAGTTATTTTGAGCATCTTTAATTGCTTTTTTAATTGCATCTTGAACTTCATTAGCTTTACCATGCCCAAAACCTACACGACCTTTTTTATTTCCTACAACAACATAAGCTGAGAAGCTAAATCTTCTTCCCCCTTTAACAACTGTTGTTACCCGCGCGATGTTAATAACTCTTTCTTCATATTCACTTTGAGGTTGATTTTTATTAAATCCACCACGACGTTGATTATTACGACGTTGGTTGTTAAATGGTTGTTTGTGTGTTTCTTTAACTTCTTCTTTTTTAACAACAACTGTAGTAGTTGGTGCTGCTTCAGTAACTGTTTTTTGAGTTTCTAATTCTTTTTGTTCTACCATTAAAATTTCACTCCTTCTTTTCTAACGGCTTCAGCAAACGCTTTCACACGACCATGGTAAATGTAACCTGAACGATCAAAAATTACACTATCAATTTTTAAATCATGTAATTTTTGTCCCATAACAGTTCCCAATGCTGTCGCTGCAGCGATATTTCCACCAAAATTTGTGTCTTTAAGGGTTGAAACTGAAGTTAAAGTTTTGCCTGTTGTATCATCAATTAATTGTGCGTAAAAATTAGTGTGTGATTTATAAACTGCTAAACGAGGACGTTGTGCTGTTCCGGCGCTAAGTTTTGCAAGAATTCGGTAATGTTTTTTAATTCTTGCTTGATTTCTTGATAATTTTGCCATAAATTATTGTTACCTAAGACTACTTTGAAGCAGCTTTCCCTTCTTTTAGTTTAATCACTTCATCTTTATACATAATTCCTTTTCCTGAATAAGGATTAGGTTTTCTAATTTTACGTACAATTGCCGCAAATTGACCAACAGCTTGTTTGTCAATTCCTTTAATAATTACTTGCGTTGGTTTTGGCACTTCCACAGTTAAGTTTTGTGGCACTTCCACAAAAACTGGATGTGAGTATCCAGCCCCCACTTCTAATGTTGTTCCGTTTAATGTTGCTTTGTAACCAACACCTTTGATTTCTAATTCTTTTTCAAATCCGGTTGAAACACCTTTAATCATTCCTGCAAGTAATGAGTTAGTTGTTCCGTGTAATTGTTTAGTATGTTTTAATTCATTAGCTCTTTGTGTTGTAACTAAATTATTATCCACTGTAATAGCAATTAGTGGTGAAAAATTTCTAGTTAATGTTCCTAATTTTCCTTTAACTTCAACAAGTGATCCATTAATAATAAGTTCAGTACCTTCTGGTAAAGTTAAAATCCGATTTCCAACTCTAGACATACTTACCTAAACCTATCAAACATAGGCAATGACTTCACCACCTAGTTTTTCCTTTCTTGCTTGTTTATCGGTTAAAAAACCTTTTGAAGTTGAAATAATTGCAGTTCCGTAACCTGAAAGTACACGTGGTAAATTTTGGGCTGAAGAATAAACTTTTAGACCTGGTTTTGAAATTTTTTTCATTCCAGTAATTGCGCTTGTTGTTCCTTTATATTTTAAATTAACAACAATCATTTTGTGAATGCCTTCACCTTGAGTTTCGAAGCTATTAATATATCCTTCTTCTAAAACAATTTCTAAAATTTTCACTTTTTTGTTTGAATAAGGAATGTTAACTGATTTGTGTTTTCTTGAAGTAGCATTTTTGATTCTAACAATCATATCTGCTATTGGATCGGTAATTATTGCCATTATCAACTCGCTTTCTTAATTCCTGGAATCTGTCCGCTGTGTGCTAATCTTCTAAAACAAATCCGGCAAACTTCAAACTTACGCATGACAGCATGTGGACGTCCACAAATTTGACATCTTGTATATTTACGAACAGCAAATTTTGGGGTTTTAGCTGCTTTAACTTTTAATGATTTTTTTGCCATAGTCTCCTATTTCTCCACTCCTGCAAACGGCATTCCTAATTTTTCTAATAATAACTTAGCTTCAGCATCGGTCTTAGCTGTAGTTACGATAATTACATCTAAACCTTTTACACGACGAATATTTTCAAATTTAATTTCAGGGAAAATAATTTGTTCTTTAATACCTAATGAATAATTTCCGCTACCATCAAAGGCTTTGGGATTTACTCCACGAAAATCACGAATTCTCGGAATTGAAACACTAATTAATTTAGTTAGAAAATCCCACATTTTATCTTTTCTTAGTGTTACTTTAGCTCCCATGTCCATTCCTTCACGCAATTTTCATGAAGCTAAAGATTTTTTGGCAACAGTTCTTGCTGGCTTTTGTCCAGAAATTAAAGTAATTTCATTCATAACTTCATCAAAAGCTTTTTTGTCATTCACTTCTCTACCAACAGTCATGTTTAATACCACTTTTTCAATTTTAGGAATTTCCATTACTGATGAGTAGTTAAATTGACTTTGTAAAGCTGGTTTGACTTCATTATTGTATTTCGCTTTCAATACATTCATCTTAATCAATTACCTTTCCAGTTTTTTTAGCCACACGAACTCTTAAACCATCTTTCACTAAATAACCAATTCTAGTATATTCAGCTGGTTTATCTTTACTTGCTTTTTTTAATAAGTAAGCTACGTTAGAAGCATCAATTGGTGCTTCAAATGTTTCGATTCCACCTTCTGTTTTTTGTTGTGAAGGTTTAACGTGTTTTGTAACTACGTTAATATCTTTAATTGTTAAACGGTTAACTTTGGGGAAGACTTGTAAAACTTTTCCTGTTTTGCCTTTATGAGAACCAGCAATAACAATTACTTCATCATTAACTTTAAATTTCATTGTTATTCCTTTCTATAATACCTCAGGTGCTAGCGAAACAATTTTCATGTAACCTTTTTCACGAATTTCACGTGCCACCGGCCCAAATACCCGAGTTCCTCTTGGTGAACCATCTTCCTTAATAATCACAACCGCATTATCATCAAAACGAATGTGAGTTCCGTTTTTACGTTTAATTCCGTAAGTTGATCTCACAATCACTGCCTTAACAACTTGTCCTTCTTTAACAATCCCGTTTGGTAATGCTTTTTTAACTGAACAAACAATTACATCACCAATATTAGAAGTTTTTTTAACAGAACCACCTAGGTTACGAATTAACCCTACTTCTTTTGCTCCTGAGTTATCAGCAACAACTAATCTTGACTGTTCTTGAACCATTCTTAATTACCTGCCTTTGCTGCTTCTTTAACTTCTAATAAACGAAACCTTTTTGTTTTTGATAATGGGCGAGTTTCTGAAATTCTTACTACATCACCAATATTAGCAACTTCTTGTTCATCATGTGAAGCAAAACGTTTTGTTGTTCTAAAACGCTTTCCATATAATGGGTGTTTTGAGTATGTTGATACTTCAACGATAATAGTTTTAGCATTTTTATTTGAAACAACAACGCCGGTTAGGGTTTTACGAGTATTTCTTTTAGTTTCCATTATTTACTCTCCTTAGATGATGTTGCTTCCGCCATTTTAATTTGTTTAATAGCTGTTAAAACTTTAGCGATGTCACGACGTACTAATTTAATTTTGTGAGTTTTATCTTGTTGACCAGTTGAATTTTTAAAACGTAACAAAAATAATTCTGCTTTAAATTCTTCAATCAACTTTTCTAATTCAGGAAGTGATTTTGATTTTAAATCTTTAAAAACCATAATTACGCCACTCCTTCTTGTTTTGTTGCTTCTACTATTTTTACTTTAACCGGTAGTTTGTGACCACCTAACCTTAGGGCATCTTTAGCGATATCTTCTTTAACACCTGAAACTTCGAACATCATAGTGTCAACTTTAACAACCGCTACTCATTTATCAGGTGTACCTTTACCAGATCCCATTCTTACCCCAATTGGTTTTGAAGTTAGTGATAAGTGCGGGAAAATCCGAATAAACACTTGCCCTTCACGTCCCATTCTTCTGGTAATTGCAATTCTGGCTGATTCAATTTGACGTGATGTTACTCAAGCTGAAGTTTTAGCTTGTAATCCAAATTCTCCAAAAGAAACTTTATTTCCTCTGAAAGCTTTTCCTGAGTCGTGATTAATTCTAAAGTTTCTACGGTATTTAGTTCTTTTTGGTTGTAACATTATTTGTCACCTTCTTTAACTTCACCTAATGAAATTCATACCTTAATTCCTAAAGCTCCGTATGTTGTTCGTGCTGTTGCTTGTGCATAATCAACATTTTGTCTTAATGTATGTAATTTCATTTCACCTTCAGTATATCCTTCAGTACGAGCCATATCAACTCCATTTAAACGACCTGAAACTTGAGTTTTAATTCCTTTTGCCCCCGCTTTTAATGCATTACGAATTGCAAATTTTTGTGCTTGACGAAATGCTCCACGGTTTTCTAAACGCATAGCAATTTGTTCCGCAACTAAACGAGCATTTAGTTCTGGATGTGCAATTTCCCGAACATCAATTTTTAAATCTAATTTTTTGTTTTTAGTAAATTTTTGGATTGCTAATGTCATTTTCTTAACATTTTCCCCACCTTGACCTAAAATAACTCCAGGTTTTGCAGTGTGGATTGTTAATGTAACACGATTATTTTGATCTCTTTGGATTTCAACATTTCCAATTTGGTACTCACGTACAAATTTTTCAACATATTCTCTAATTTTTACATCTTCTAATAAATTAGCAGCAAAATTTGCCTTAGTTGCAAATCATGTTGCATTGTGCTTACGAGTAATCCCGAATCTAAACCCATTTGGATTAACTTTTTGTCCCATAAATTACTCTCCTATCTTTCATCTAATGTAATTGAGAAATGTGATGTTCTTTTTAAAATTCTATAAGCTCTACCTCTTTGACGTGGTTGAAATCTTTTTAGTGTTGGACCTTCATTAACAAGAATTTCTGAAACATATAATGTTTCTCCATTCATTCCATGATTGTTAACTGCATTAGCGATTGCTGAATTTAATAACTTAATAAATAACTTGGCTGATTTTTTGTTTGTATGGTGCAAAATTCCTAATGCTTCAGTAGTGGTTTTACCTCTAAATAAATCTGCTACTAATCGCGCTTTTTGAGCTGATACTCTTTGAACTTTTAAATGTGCTTTTGCCTGCATTATTTTTTCTTCCCTTTATCAGCACCGTGACCTGTGTAAGTTCTAGTTGGAGAAAATTCTCCTAACTTATGTCCTACCATGTCTTCTGTTACAAACACATCATTAAAAATTTTGCCATTGTGTACTTGGAATGTCAAACCAACAAATTCAGGGAAGATGGTTGATCTTCTTGATCAAGTTTTAATTGGTTTTTTCACTTTTTGATCTTGCATTGCAGCAGCTTTTTTTAACAAGTAGTCATCTGCAAATGGACCTTTTTTCAATGATCTAGCCATTATTTACTTCCCTTTCTTCTTCTGATAATTAATTTAGTTGAAGATTTTTTATTATTTCTTGTTTTCACACCAAGTGCTTTTTTACCTCAAGGAGTTAAAGGAGCTTTACGACCAACTGGTTGTTTCCCTTCTCCCCCTCCATGTGGGTGATCTACCGGGTTCATTACAGAACCTCTAACTGTAGGTCTTACACCTAATTTACGGTTACGTCCAGCTTTACCAATGTTTACCAATGAATGCTCTTCGTTTCCGACTGTTCCAATTGTTGCACGACAACGCGCTAAAACACGACGTACTTCACCAGATTTTAACTTTAGAACAACATATTTACCTGATTCATCTTTACCTAAAATTTGGGCACTTGAACCAGCTGAACGAGCAATAACCCCTCCACCTAATGGTTGCATTTCGATGTTATGTACAACAGTACCTTCAGGAATGTTTGCCAATGGTAAAGCATTTCCAACTAAAATGTCAACATTTTCTCCAGAAATAACTTTTTGACCGATTTGTAATCCTTTAGGAGTTAAAATGTAACGTTTTTCACCATCTAAATAACTAATAAGTGAAATGTTTGCTGATCTATTTGGATCGTATTCAATTGTTTTTACAGTTCCTGGAATATTATCTTTATTTCTTTTGAAATCAATAATCCGATAGAAACGTTTGTTTCTTCCACCTTGGTGACGCACAGTGATCTTACCACCATGATTACGTCCTGATTTTTTCTTTAAAATTACTAATAAAGATTTTTCAGGTTCATGCCCAGATAAATTGGCATTGTAATCAAGCGAAGTCATATGACGACGACCGTTTGTTGTGGCTTTAAATTTTTTAATTGCCATGTGGTCTTTTGTCCTTTCTTGCTTAAAAATATTTGCGGTGTTTTTCTTTTAAGCAAAACACTTACCGCTTTAATTATGCTTCGTCTTTTTTTGATTCAGCTGCTGCTAATTTAGCTGCTGCTTTTAGTTCAGCTTCTGATTTTTCTTTAACTTTTGGAGCTTTTTCAGAAGTTGTTTCTGCTTCAACAACCTCTTCATCTCCGTATAAATTAATAAAATTACCTTCAGCTAATTTTACAATTGCTTTTTTATAAGCTGTTGTAAATCCTGCGAAACGACCTAATTTTTTAGGTTTTTTAGGAACATTAAAAATGTTGATTGAAACTACTTTAACATCAAAAATGTATTCAACAGCCTTTTTAATTTCTGTTTTATTGCTACGACGATCAACTGCAAAAGTGTAAAAACCTTCTTGCATTTGTTGATGTGTTTTTTCAGTTAAAATTGGTTTTTTAATAATTTCATTAACATTCATTATTTCACCAATCCTTCTAAGTACTTAATATCACTTTCACTAATTATTAAGGCATCAGCTCTAACTAATTGTTCAACAGATAATGAAGCCACCTTGACAACAACAACATTTTTTAAGTTTCTTGCTGATTTAAAAACATTTTCATCATTAGAAACAACAACAACGTATCTCAATTGATCTAGTTGGTCTTGTTTTAAAGTTGCTACTAATTCTTTAGTTGAAATTTTTGATAATGTTAATTCTTTTACTAAAACTTCTTGTGCTGTCGCTAATTCTGTTAAGGCTGAACACAATGCTAATTTTCTAACTTTTTTATTAACTTTTAACTCATAGTTACGATTAGTAGTTGGTCCAAAAGCGCGTCCCCCACCAACAAATACAGGTGTTCTTAATGATGCTGTTCTTGCTTTACCAGTACCTTTTTGTGCTCAAGGTTTTTTACCAGTCCCACTTACTTCACCACGATTTTTAACTTTGTGAGTCCCTTGTCTTTTTGAAGCTCTTTCTGACAAAATAGTGTCATAAATCGCTTGTGAAGAAATTTCCGCCAATCCAAATACATTTTTTGGAAGTGTAATTGTTGGAGTGAATTGAACTTTCGTAACCGCCTTAGCTGTTACAACAGGAGTTTTTTCTGATTGAGATTTTTGTACTTTATCAGCCATTATTTATGCTCCTCACTTTGCTTTGCTTTTGCTTCATCCACCAATTGTTGCATTTCTTGAACGCTCATGTCTGAGTTTAGATCTAAGTGTAATTTTTTAGATTGTTCTAGTAAATGGTTTTTAATCATTTCTTCTTCAAGGTTAACAAGTTTAACTGCTTCTTTTGCAGGTAGTCCTTTAACTGCTTGTTTAATTACTACAAATGATTTTTTAGGTCCTGGCACAGATCCTTTAACTAACAAAATATTGTTAACTAAATCAATTTTTACGATTTCTAAATTTTGAACTGTTCTTTTAGCATTTCCGTGTTGTCCAGGCATTGTCATTCCTTTAACAACTTTATTTCCAGAAATATCCCCTAATGATCCAGTTTGACGAACCGGCTTTGATCCACCACCACCACCATGTGATTTAGGACCAATTTTTTGATTATGTCTTTTAATTGTTCCGGAAAAACCTTTTCCTTTTGATGTCCCAGTTACATCAACTAGCTCTCCAACTTGAAAGATTGATGAATCAATGGTTTGACCTAATTCAAAACCGGACATTCCTCTAATTTCTTTCACGAAGCGCTTAGGTGCTGTATTAGCTTTTTTAAAGTGGCCAACAGCAGGTTTAGTTTGTCTTTTTAGTTTAACATCAACTAAACCGATTTGTAGGGCGTTATAACCATCTTTATCTTGCAATAAAATTTGTGTTACAACATTTGGTTGAACTTCAATTACAGTTACAGGAATAATTGTTCCGTGGTCTGAGTAAACTTGAGTCATCCCAATCTTTTTTCCTAAGATTCCTTTCATATTGTTCCTTTCAATATTTTTAATTATTTAACAGCTAATGATATAGCAGCACCAGCAGGTAATTCAGTACGCTTAATTTTGTCAATTAATGCTTCTGTTGGTTTGTAGATTACAATTAATCTTTTGTGTGTTCTACTTTCGAATTGTTCACGTGATTTTTTGTTAACGTGCACAGATCTTAAAATTGTAAACACTTCACGTTTTGTTGGTAATGGTACAGGTCCACTAACTTTTAAACCTACGTCTTTAGCTGCTTGTACGATTTTTAAAGCAGCTGCATCCACAAGTCTAAAATCAAACGCTTTAACTTTGATTTCTAGTTTTTGCATTGTTGTCTCCTTCGTTCCTAATTTGAACAAGCTCCACATTAAAACTGATATCCAGCAACAACTATTCTTGGAGTATCACAACCTAATGTTTCATAGCCCTATATAATAATAAGGTTTTTGAATTATACATCAAATAATTTTTATGATAAATATTTTGTTATTTTTTTCATATTATTAGCTTAAAATAAGCAAATTTTTATAATTTAGTTTTATTTTCAAAAATGCAAAAATATATGCTATTTTTTTTAGATGAATTATTAAAAACCACTTTTAATGATAAAAAAAATCATTAAAAGTGGTTAAAAAATAAATCTTATGGCTTAAATAAACAATAAAATAAATAGTGCTTTTGCTATTGAAAAACATTAGGTTTCTTGTTTTATTTAAAAAATAATCATTAAATTAATAAAAATCTATGTCATTAGAGCAGTGAACACAATAAAAATTTAATAAAACTTTTTTCAATTTTTTAAGTTCAGAAATTTAAAAATAATAATTGTATTTTTGAAATTTTTTTCTAGATTTAGAAAATTTATGAATTTGTTTTTTAGTTGCTATATTTCATTGATCACCTTTATATTTGCTGATTATTGCGTCATTGATTAATATGTTTTGGCATCAACATTTTTTAGCTAATTTTTTAAAAAGTTTTTTTCTAGCTTTTTTTGCTAGATTAAGATTGAAACTATTAATTTCAATTGGATAATAATTTTTCATTTTTCCTCATTTCTCATAAATAAAAGTCGTTTTTAAACAACTAATCTAAAAGGGTTTAATTTTTTACCCATTTATATATCGCAAGAAATTAAGAATTTTGATAAAAAATTAATAAAAATTATTGTTTAATAGTGTTTTTTGTAAAAAAGCGTCAAAAATGACGCTTTGAGTAATAACAAAATAATCACTTTAATTTGTTAAGGTTTAATTAGTTAGTGTTTCATTAATTGCTTTAGCTATTGCTTTTGAGGTGTTACCCACAATTAAATTAACACTCTTGGAAGATACAACGACCCCCGAAATACCTTTTAATTTTAAAATATTTTCATTATTTATTGTGCTTGTGTCATTTAAATCAATTCGCACTTTATTATATGTAAAAGAGCAATTTTGGATGTTACTAATTCCGCCAATTTCTTGGTATAAATCTTGTAAATTAAAAGGTACATTGTCTGAATATGACAAATAATCTTTTTTTTCGGTTCTATATCTTTTTCAATATAGTTTAATTAACCCAAATGTCACAATAATTAATAATGTGTGTAGAAATTTTTCTTTTTTTGTCATCATTATTCCTTTGCGTAAAAATAAATTAGTTTGGAAAAAATTTTGATATTATAATTCTTATATAATTTTATATTAAAATTATTTTATATTTTAATTTAAGGAACCAGAATTTATGAAAAAAAGAATGGTTAGTGGAATTACGGCAACAGGTAGCTTAACGATTGGAAATTATGTTGGCGCAATTAAAAGCATGATTCAACTCCAAGATGAATATGAATCATACATTTTTGTTGCTGATTTGCATGCATTAACTAATAACATCGAACCGGAAAAACTAAAACAAAATAAAGAATCAATTTTTGCAATGTATCTAGCCTTAGGTATTGATCCTACTAAAACTACTTTGTTTTATCAATCAGATGTTTTAGAACATACTATGATGAATTGATTAATTTTAACCCAAACAACAATGGGAGAATTGAATCGCATGACACAATTCAAAGACAAAAGTGCTAAAGTTAAAAATGCAAATGGAACGGAATTAATTCCAACAGGTCTATTTGTTTATCCAACTTTAATGGCAGCAGATATTTTATTATATAATCCACACCTTGTCCCGGTCGGAGCGGATCAAAAGCAACATTTAGAATTAACTCGGAATGTGGCCGAAAGAATTAATAAAAAATATAAAACTAAATTTATAGTGCCAGAACCTTATATTGTAAAAAATGGCGCAAAGATTATGGCGTTAACTGATCCAACCAAAAAAATGTCAAAATCTTCTGAAAATGCTAATGAAACAATCTATTTATTAGACGATCCTGAAATAGCTTATAAAAAAATTATGAAAGCAGTAACTGATAGCGAAAATAAAGTTTATTTAGCTGATGACAAACCTGGTGTTAAAAATTTATTAACAATTTATGCAGCTTTAAATGACATTACACCAGAAACTGCTGCTCTTAAATTTGATGGTGCTAATTACAAAGTTTTTAAAGAAGCTGTAGCTGAAACTGTCAAACAATTTTTAATTACATTGCAAGCAAAGTATCAACAACATTTGGCTAATATTGCAACACTAGCTGATCAAGGAGCTGTAAAAGCTCGTCAAGTTGCACAAACTAATTTAACTCATTTTATGAAATTAAGAGGATTATAATATGTTAGAAAAATTTAATAAGGAATTAAATCATACAACTTCGCATTTACTTGCTGCAGCTGTGTTAAAACTATTTCCAAATACAAAGTTAGGATTTGGACCAGCAACGAAAGAGGGTTTTTATTATGATTTTGAATTTTTAGATAGTTTTTCAGAAAATGATTTAAATAAATTAGAAAAACAAATCAAAAAATTTGCAGCAAATAATTATCAAATGATTCATGAAGAAAATTATCAGTATGATTTTAGAAATCAACCTTATAAAAAAGAACTGTATGATGAATTTATTGCACAAGGTAAAAATGTAACTTTTTATTCATTAGTTAATGCTAAAACTGGAGAAAGATTATTTACTGATCTTTGTGCTGGAGGACACATTGAAAGTACTAAGGATATCAAACATGTAAAATTATTATCTTTAGCAGGAGCTTATTGAAGAGGAAATAGTGATAATCCCCAGTTAACAAGAATTTATGGTACAGCATGAGAAAGTGCTGAACAACTTCAAGCTTTTTTAGATATTTTGCAAGATCGTAAAGAGCGTGACCACCGTAAAATTGGGAAAGATTTAAAAATTTTTACTTTTAGTAAGTTGTCAGGTCAAGGTTTTCCGATTTGATTAGAAGACGGAATGAAAATTCACAATGCAATTCGAAATGAAGTTTTGTATTTAGATCGTAAATATGGTTTTAAAGAAGTTTTAACGCCGCATTTCGGTTCTAAAGAATTATATGAAATTTCTGGTCATTGAGAACATTACCGCGATGACATGTTTAATTCTATCGAAGAAGAAAATGAATCACTAGTTTTACGACCTATGACTTGTCCGCACCACGTAATTTTGTATAAAAAAGAAAAACGAAGTTACCGTGATTTTCCGATTCGATACTCAGAACAATCGAGATTATATCGTTATGAAAAATCTGGAGCTCTTACTGGTCTTGAAAGAGTGCGGGGTATGGATTTAACTGAAGGGCATGTTTTTGCTAGAGTAGATCAAATTGAAACTGAATTTAAGCATCAATATGAATTAATTAAAGAAGCATTAAAAATTTTTAAAATTGATGTTAATTATGTTTCTTTTTCAAAACGTGATCCTAATGATAAAGCAAAATTTTTCCAAGATGATCAACTTTGGGAAGCGGCTGAACAAGCACTTGAAAAAGTTTTAAAGGATTTGGGCATTGACTATGTTGAAATGCCTGGAGAAGCAGCTTTTTATGGCCCTAAAATTGATTTTCAAATTAAAACAGTTTTGGGCCATGAAATTACAATGTCAACTTTACAATTAGACTTTTTACTGCCTAAAAAATTTGAACTTGAATACATTAATTCAGATAATCAATCAGAAACCCCTGTATTAATTCACCGGGGATTAATCGGAACATACGAACGATTTATTTCCATTCTTTTAGAACAAACTAAAGGGAATTTGCCATTTTGATTAAGTCCTAAGCAAGTAGTGGTTATTCCAGTAAATTTAGAAAATAATTTTGCTTATGCAAAGCAAGTTCAGGACCAATTATTTGCTTTAGGCTTTCATTCAGAATTAGACTCAAGAAATGAAAGAATGCAGAAAAAAATTCGTGAAGCTCAAATTAGTAAAACTAAATTTCAACTTATTATCGGAGATCAGGAGCAAGCTAACAATACAGTAACTTTCAGACTTTACGGAAGTAACCAAAACACAACCCTTCCTCTAACTGAATTTATCACTATGTTAACTGCTTTAAAACATGATAAAAAATAAAAAATTTGCTTTTTCACACCACCTTTTTACTTTTATTTTTATTTTTTTACCAGGAATTTTAATTTGATATTTTTTAGGAAAAGATGCTAATTGAAGCGCTAAGACTGATTTAAGTTTTAATGAACTTTTATTTGTTTTGCTTGGCTATTTAGGCGGGACTGCTATTATTATTACAATTTTTTTGCTAATGAAGTGAGTTCCTTTTGCTGTTTTAACTTATGCTATTCCTATGGCTATAGTAATGTTTGCTATTAATATGAGTTATAGCTTGCATCCTGGATATCGTTTTTTAATTGTTTTAGTAATTTTGGTAACTGTAACACCTTTATTGCTATACTTAAATGATAAAATCATCAATAAAAAACATCAACAATAAATTACAAAATGACTTAAAAAAGACTTGTCACTAAAATACAAGTCTTTTTTAAATAATTAATTTATTAATTAAAATTTTTCATAAATTTTTGATAGTTTTTAAAAGCAGGTTGAAACATTCATGCTAAAGGAGTTAAATATTTTTTTTTCATGCGTGTTTCTAAATCATATTTCTGATTTAATTCAGCAATGATTTGGTGGGCTTGAGCGTATTGCTCAAGATTTTTACGAGTTTTACGATAAGTAATATCAGAAAAACAAGAAATAAAAATTAGCTTTAAATAATGTTTTTCTAAATTAGTTGATTCTCTGAATTTATGTAATAAATTTTCTTGAGTTGCAAAATCATATAACTTATGTAAATTAATAAAAAAATCTTCAACTTTTTTGTGATCATGCACTGCACTTAAACCTTGAGCATTTCAATTATAAAAATAAGTTGCTTTATCAATGAAATAGGTTTTATGCATTTTTAAAAATAGTGCAAGCCCAACATAAATGTCTTCATAATTAGAACCTTTAATAAATTTTAGTCCCAGCGATTTGAACCAAGCTGTATTAATTGCTTTATTCCAAATTGTAGCAATTCCATTTTCAATATATAATTCGCTTGCTTGTTTTTTAGTAGTTAGTTGTTGTCAACGAAATCCCAAACTATTATAAGTAACATTAATAATTCGGAAATTATTAATTCCAAAATTATTACGGGCTAATACCACTTCTACGCCAGGTTTTTTTCTTAATGCCCGATTAAATTCAACAAAAGTTTTTTTGTAAAATCAGTCATCTGGATCAGCAAAATAAAAGTAGGCAGTTTCAACAGCATTAATTAAAACATTTCTTGCATTTGCTAGACCACCATTTTGATTGAGTTGAATAATTTTAACACCTCGAAATTTTGAAGCAAATTTAGCTTCAAAATCTTGCAACATTTTTAAACTTGCATCGGTGGAAGCGTCATCTAAAAAAATGATATTAACATTTTTATCAACTTGTTTTAAAAGTGATTGAAAAAATTTTGGCAAAAAAGTCACTTTATTATAAACAGGGACTAAAACTGTCATTAAAACTGGTTTTTGCATAATGTTTCTCCCAAATTTAAAAAATAAAAAAATAATATTTTAAGCATAAAAATGTTTAAAATATTATTCAATTATTTATCATTGATAGCTGTATAACCTTCAACTTTTTTGTTTTTATAAAAACCACAAAACTTACATACACGGTGTTGCATAATTTTTTGGCTGCAATTTGTACATAGTACTAAATTTTGAGGTGTTAAAGCATCATGTGTTCTTCTTTTGTTACGACGTTGCTTCGAGGTTTTACGTTTAGGAACAATTGCCATGTTTTCTCCTTGTCTAGATAATGATTTTTATGATACAAAAATTTAAAAGTTCGATTTTGAACACTTAAAAGTATTAAAAATTATATTATAAAATTATTTTTTTCAAAATGTAATTTTATTTTGCATTTTGCATTGAGCGCATTACTGATCTAATTTGTGCTTCTGATGGTTTACGACCCATTTGTAAAAACATTGCTCGAATCATTTTTTCGCTAATCGGTGGATTTTCTTTTAATTGTTTAGCAAACATTTTTTTCGCAAAAAATAATGCTCCAATTGCTGCAACAATTGCACAAATAATAGCTACACCAAATACAATCCCTACTCACCCCGAAAGACCAACACCACCAGCGGTGTGGCTCTCAACAATTTTCAGAGTTTCTTCCGTTAATCTAACAACACTTTGATTTACCATATTTTTTCTCCAATCTTATAAGTTTATTTTTCAACAGTTTTTTTAAATTGTCAGTGATATTTATCAAACACTAAAAAGATTTCATCTAATAAAGGCTGAATTGTTGGTGATGTTTCTGATTCATTTGCAAGTTTTAAAATTGTTTGACAATCTTCCACAAGCGCCCCACAAACCAGTTCATAAAAAACTGGTTGACTAACAACTTCACTAATTTTACTTAATTGCAAGGCTTCTTGTAATGTACCAACAGGATTAACGTCATTCATTACTAATTTTTCAGCAACTTCATCTGAAAAATCAGCAACTCTTTCATAAAATTCATCAGTTACACTATGAATTTCAAAAAATTCTAATCCTTTGACATTTCAGTGGAAATTTTTAACTTTCATTGCTAAAACTACTAAACTAGCTTGTAGTGCTTTTAAATTTTTTAATTCCATACTAACCTCTTTAAAGATTTATAATTTTTATTGAATTTAATTATAACATTTATTTTAACAACAAAATTTAGCTTTTGAAAAATGCACTTAGTTTTAGTAAGGTGCATTTTTAAAAAAGTTTACAAATTTTAAGCTATATCCATTTTACGATAGCGGTAAATTGCAGCAGAATTAAGAACTAAAATTAATATGACTATGATTAATGCACTAATTCATAATTGATAAGTCTCTTCTTTTAAACCAAAAGCAACAATCGTTTTACTCGAAACCATTTCTTTGTTATCCAAAAAAACTTCTAATAATAAATCATTAGCTAAATTAGAAATAATTTTTTCTGTAGCAGTTAAATTATTTGATTTATTTTGAGGTTTACTTAATTCTGTCAAATTACTGGTGGCTTCGCCTTTTTGATTAATTGTATTTTTATAATCAATTTTTAAAATAAGGTTTTTGGTTACAGCAATTTTTAACAAAATGTATTCGATATTTTGTCAATTAATTTCTAAAAAATTGTTATTACCGCGGTTAAATTCAATCAACTTGTAATAAATTTTTGCAACTGTTTCAAAATTAATAAAAACTTCTCGATTATTAAAATAAGAGTCATTTTCTAGATCTGTTGCGACACTATTTAGTCCAATTTTTGTTTGATTTAAGGTTTTTTTCAAACTAATATTAGAATTAAAATAATTTAATAATTTTGTTTGTTCTGGGTGAATTTTTTCATCTAAAAAATAATTAGTAATTGGTGAATAAGTTAAATAATAATCAACTGGGTTTTGATCTATCCCTACTTGCAATTTGATTTTTAAAAATTGGTTAGTATATTCAGGATTTTGCTCTTGCTTATAGAAAAAATAAAAATTTGGATCTCTTTGTTTTCGCTTAGCTTCCTGTTCGGGATAATTTTGATAATATTCATTTGAAATAGAATCAAAATTTGCTCCTTTTGCAAAAATATTAAAAAAACTAAAATAATTTATAATGCTTCAATTCTTATACAATGCAGCTGCTTCATTATAAATTTTTAAGTATTGATCAATAATTTCCGGCGTGATTGGTGTTTCCTTTGAAGAATTTTTACTCATGTATTTCCAGACTAAAATTGGGGAACTCACAATTTGATTATTTTTTTGTAAAAAATTATAATTTTCACTTTCAATATCCTCTATAGACAAAGATTTTTCTTCTTGGTCTTGGATTTTATTTTTAAGCTCAAATATTTCGCTAATTTTGTTTTTAGCAGCAGCTGGCGCAATCGATATTGTCATAGTGAAGCTTAAACCAACAATAAGTCCAATTAACCCCATCACAAGACCATAGACATTATTTCTTTTTTTAATTTGTTTCATTAAAAAAGTATCAATTAAAAACAATAAGCCAAAAAATAATATTGAAATGATAATTGATGTAAAACTATAAGCTGATGCAATGAAAAATATTTTACTAATATATTCTCCATCTAATACATAAGCTAATGAAATAACAAGTACTACAAAAGTGATTGTTAATGAAATGAAATTTAAAATTAAAAAAGCTAATAATTTATTAAAATAAATTTTTAATCGGCTTTTGTCATTAGTAAAACTCAAAAGCTCTATATTTGTTTCTAATGTATTTTTTTTAATGGAAGTATAGTTATTAATATAATTTGAAAAACTATTTAAAAGCAGAATTGATGGCAAAACAAAACCAGCTAAAATATCATATACATAGATTTTTTCAGTTTGTCAAATATTTTTCAAAATAATTGACAATATTAAAATAAATATTGGGTAAATTAAAAGCGGAATATAATTAGTATATTTTTTGAAATGGATTTTAATTAACCATGAAAAATAATTTTGCATTTTTTCTCCTTTTATTTATTGCAAAATATAAATCATTAAAATTATACTTTTTGTAAAAATAAAGTTAAGGAATTTAACTAAAAATCAAAAAAGTTTTTAATTTAAAATTAGTGTTTAAGTTATCATATTTTAATTTATTCATTTGTAAATTGCATAAAAATGATTTATTCATTATTGTTTAAAATATTTTTTACAATTTGATTTCATGAATTTTCAAAATTTGTAAGGTCCAAATATTGCTTAGCAAATTCTAAACAATTTTGCGACATTTTTTGATATTCCTTATCAGGTAAATTATAAATTTTATTTACAGCGGCGGCATATTCTTCAGTTGTAGCATTAGCTGGTAATAAAATTCCATTTTGGTTGTTATTAACTAAAAATTTTGCTGAAGGAAAAGTATCAAGCACAACAATAGGTGTGCCATTAGCTAAAGATTCAACAAGACTAAAGCCAAAACCTTCCATTTTAGAGGCTAAAACAAAAACTTTTGCCTTAGATTGAATTTGCTTAATTTCTTCTTGTTTATAAAATCCTTTATAAATAATATTTTTGTGTCACTTATTTTTTTTAACCAAAGATCCAGAGCCATAAACAACTAATGGAGAAGTAAAAAAAAGTGAGGCTTTAACTAAAAATGAAAAATTTTTTTGAGTATTTTGAATTCTTCCTGCATATAAAATAAATGTTTTTTCCTTGTAATTGATGTCTTTATAATCTAAAATTTTTTCAATATATGGTAAGGGTATTTGATAAAAGCTTTTATTTTGATTAAGCTTTAAATTAATATCGGCTTGATTGTATTTATCATAAACAACTACATTTTTGCCAAATTTGAAAAAATTAAAATTTTTTTTGTTATGTTTTGAAATTAAAGTAACAAATGGGTTTAATAAATTTTTTTCAAGCGCAAAATTAAAATAATATCTATAAGCAAAATGTTGTACAAAAACACTTTTATCTAAATTAATAAAATTTTCTAATTTATAAAAAATATAATTTTGAAAAATAACTAAATCATACTCAGCAAAATTAAAACTTTGAATAAAAGCTCTAACTCTTAATTCATTAATAAATTCAAAAGGAAAAAATTTTCATTGATTTTTTTTATTAATTTTTTCAAAAAAGTTTTCAGAAGATTTAATTGGCATTTTTTCAGACACAATAACTTTTGTGGGGTTTTGATTTAGATAATATAATTCATGTATTTCATAATTTGGGTTTTTAATTAATATTTTAATTAAATTACGCGAATAGGTTTCAATGCCCCCAATCACATTGTGAGGTCTTGCAGAAAAAATTAAAATCTTCTTCATATTAATCCTTTTTTTGATACTTAAATAATATAATAATAAAAAAGTTTATACTATTTATTTAAAAAATAATGTTTATTTAAATATATTTTAAAATTTTTAAATAATCTTTTTTGCATTATAATTTATAAAACTAAATTAATTTGTTTTTTATCAATAAATAATATAAAAGAAAATTTCGTTAAAATAAACCATCTACTGGCATTTTAAAAAATTTTCTTAAAATTCAAAAAACAGAAGAAAAGCAGCTATGGAAAAAGAAGTAAAAATATCAATTTTGATACCTGTATACAATAAAAGTTTTTTTTTAAAAAATTTATTTAAATCACTTTTAGCCCAAACCTATAAGAATATAAATATTATTTTTTTAGATGATGGTTCTAAAGATGATAGTTTAAAAAAAATTAAAAAATTCGCTAATGAAAATACTAATACATTTGCAAAAATAAAAATTATTGCTTTAGAAGAAAATGGTGGTATTTCAAATGCTAGAAATTCTTTAGTTACTGCTGTAGAGACTGAATATTTTTACTTTTTGGATCCAGATGATTTTATTTACAAAAATGCGATGAAATACTTTATTAATGCAATTAAAAAAAATTCTGAAGCAGAAATCATTATAGCTCGAAATCATTTTGGCATGAATAGATTCCGTTTGCCTAACATTACTCACAATAATTTTGTTTTTAGATGATCAAAAATGACTAAAAAAGCTAATATTGGTCATTTGTATTTAGAAAATTCTTTTTTAACAGTTTGGAATAAGGCAATTAAAACCACTTGATATCGCTCTTTAGGGATTAAATTCATTAAAGGCAAAAATTATGAAGATATATACATATCACTTGCAATGTTTTTAAAAATGGAAAAGTGTCATTTTATTGATAAAGCAACTTATTTTTATAATTGAAATTTCCAAAATATTACATTAGTTAATGATGATAAAAAAATTGAAGCAATTTTTCATAACCTAGAAAATTTATATGATTTTGCTGCACGAGAAAATTTGTTAGATAAATTTATTGAAAAAACAAACTTAGAAAATCACTCATTACGAATGCTTTTTAATTCTTGTTTCGGTGACGCACTTTTTAATAAAATTATGAAAAATATTGATCAATATAAAGAAAGCTACCACATCCTCATTAGTTTAAATCAAAAATATGGCATCGAAAAAAGAATTAAAGCAAGATATTTGAAATTCCCTTATTTAATTTTTTTAAAATCATTTAAAAATTATCAGCGTTTTATGAAGAAAATGAGTCAAAAAGTAATTGTAAAAGTTTAATTTTTTTGTTTAACATGTTTTTGAGCATGTTTTTTTATTACTTCTTATGAAAATAATAATAACACTTGCAAATTTGCAAGTGTTATTATGTAAATCATAATTAAGCAACATCTGTTTTATTATATTTATAAATTGCAACACCATTAACAAGCAAAAGTGATAGTAAAGTGACTATAACACTAATTCATAAATGATAATTTACTTCGTCAAAACCGAATGCAACAATATTACTCTTGGCTATGAATTCTTTATTTCCAATTAAATTATTAATTAGTGATTTAGTTAAATCGTGAATTTGATATTCATTTTCATCTAAGTTTCTATCGTTAAAGTCTTTAGGTGTAGTTAATTTAATTAAATTATTTTTTTTAATATTATCTTCTACTCATTCATTGTATTCTGTTTTTAAAACGCTTGGTTTTTCAAGCGCAATTTTTATAAGAATATAAAATGTGTAATCTTTTTTTCATTTTTCAAGTTGAGATTTATTAAAAAGCAATTTTAATTTCTCATAAATTATTTTAACAGTTTCGAAATTAATTAGTATTTCTAGTTGGTTTAAATCAACATCATTAATTAGTTCTGCAACTAAATTGTCTAAAATAATCTTATCACTTTTAAATTTCTCTTCTGCATTAATAGTATAATTTTCTAATGAATACAATTCTAAATATTTACTGTCAGGTCAGTCATATAAAAAGCCAACTAAATTTACAGAAAGAACCCTTTTGTTAAAGCCTTTAATATAATTTTCTTCAACTGGTGCATTTAATGACCTTTGTATTTTTACTTTTAATAAATTATTAACAAAATTTTGAATTTCATTTTGCTTGTAAAACTTTTTAAAAGAATAGTTCCCGATATAGCTTTTTTCATTTTTATGCTGTTGATAATACTTATCACTAATTAATTCTAAGTAAGAAGCTTTTCTAAAAATATTGAATAAATTAAAGTAATTAAAAATATTTCAATTTTTATACAAATCTGCAGCTTCATTGTAAACTGCAACTTGCTTATCAAAACTAACAAGATCATCGGCATTATATTTTAAATCATGACTATCTAAAGTGGGTTTTTCTAATAATGTTATATTAGTAACATCGTTTTGGTTATTAAATAAATCAGTATTTTTTAAATTTAAATTATTCTTATTGCTAATTAACTTTAATTCATTCAGTTTATTCACCGAAGCATTAGGTGCTACAAAAATAGAAATCGGGAATGTTATCCCTGCAATTATGTATGTTGAATTAATAGCTAAATAAAAAATATTATGTCTTTTTTTAATTTTTGTCATTAAGTAAGCATCAATCAAAAAGAAAAAACCAAAAAATAAAATTGAAAATACCATTGATGTGACAATGTAGGCAAAGATGATTATAAATATTTCGCTAATAAAAGACCCATCAAGCGCATAAGCTAATGAGCTAAAAATAAATATTGAAGCAGTTAAAAGCGCAATTAAATTAATTATTAAATAAACAGCTAGTTTATTAAAGTAAATTTTTAATCTACTTTGGTTGCTTGTAAAACTTAAAAGTTCAACACTTGTCTCGGTAGTATTTTTCTTAATTTGGTTAAAAATTGAACCATAATTTAATAGGCTATTTGAAACTAACAAAATAGGCAAAATATAAAATGATAGCGTGTCATAAACATCAATTGATTTAGATCATTGGGTTTTTAAAAAAATTGTCACTAACAAAATTAGAACTGGATAAAAAAGTATTGCTAAGTAATTTAAATATCTTTTAAAATAAGTTTTAACTAATCATCAAAAATATTTATGCATTTATCTCCTTTTTTAAACAAAAAAGCTATATGTAAATTATAGCTTCGAAAGATCATGATGTTTTAAAATAATTAAAAATTTGTAACTTTTTTTAAAAAAATTATTTTAAAGAAAAATAATGAAATAAATTTTAAAGATAAGTGATTTTATTCTCCTAAAATATTTTTAGCAACTTGAGTTCAGGTTGTTTTGAATTTTTTAAAACTTAAATTTTGCTGTGCAAATTCTAAACAATTTTGTGACATTTGCTGATACTCATTATCTGATAAATTATAAATTTTATTTACAGCTGCTGCAAATTCTTCTGGCGAAGCTGAGGCAGGAACTAAAATACCATTTTTGTTATTGTTAGTTAAAAATTTTGCTGAGGGATACGTCTCCAAAACAACAATAGGAATTCCATTTGAAAGTGCTTCAACTAATGCAAAAGGAAAACCTTCAAATTTTGAAGTCATGACAAAAACTTTCACTTTACTTAAAATATCTAATAATTGATCCTTATTATAAAATCCTTCATAGTTAATATTGCTATGTCATTTAAATCTTTTAATTTTTTTACCAAAACCATAAATAGTTAAAGGAGCAACAAAAAAATTAGCTGCCTTAATTAAAAAAGAAATATTTTTTTGAAAATTATCAATTCTACCCGAGTATAAAATATTTGTTTTTTTACTATAAATAATTTCTGATGAATTTAGTATTTTCCCGCTATAAGGAATTGCGATTTGATAAAATTTTTTATCTAAATTTAATTTCTTATTAATGTACTCCTCATTAGCCTTGTCGAATACAACAACATTATTACTAAATTTAAAAAAATTATATTTATTTGAATAGGGGTGAGTGAATCATAATTTAATTATCGTTTTTATAATTGCATTTTGGTTGCAAAAATCTTCATAAAAATCATATGTTAAATGTTGTACAAAAACTGCTTTTTTTAAATTTAATTTTTTAGACATTTTAAAAAATCTGTAATTTTGAAAAATAATCATGTCATATTCTACAAAATCGACTTTTTTTAATAGCCTTATAACACGTTTTTCATTTTTTGTGGAAGATGGAAAAAATTTTGCTTCCGCTTTTAAATTGTGCATTTCAAAAAAGTTTTGTGATTTTGTAAAGGCTAATTTTTCTGACACAACAGCATCAAAAGTGTCATTGTTAAAATATGTTTCATGAATTTCATAATTTGGATTTTCAGAAAAAGCATGAAATAAATTAATTGCATACGCTTCAATCCCACCAATTAATGTATGTGGTCGCTGAGAAAATACTAAAATTTTTTTCATAAATGTTCCTATTTTTAAGATTATTTAATTTTGAATTTGCGAAAAAAACTAAAAATTTAGTTCTCTTCTGATTGTAATTCAATAATTAAGTCACGTAATTCAATTGCTCTTTCATAGTCAAAAGCCGCAGCCGCAGCTTTTTCTTGTTTTCGCAATGCCTTAATCAGCTCTTCTTTTTGTTTTGCGTTACGTTTTTTGCCTCGTGCCATAACTTCAACAAGCGCATCATTAATATCTTGTCCCTGAATTGGCTCGGGAATGGGTTTAATAATTGTAGTTGGAGTAATATTGTGTTTTTGATTGTATTCTGCTTGAATTTTACGTTTTTGCAAATTATCTTCAATAGTTTCTTTCATGCTTTTTGTCATTTCATCAGCATAAAAAATAACTTTTCCATGATCATTCCGTGCGGCACGACCCACAATTTGAATCAATGATCTTGTTGATCTAAACAAACCATCTTTATCAGCATCCATAATTAAAATTAAAGAAACTTCAGGTAAATCAATCCCCTCTTTCAATAAGTTGATTCCAACTACAACATCTAAAATTCCTTTTCTTAACTTTCTTAAAATTTCATTTCTTTCAAAAGTTTTGTGTTCAGAATGAATGTAAGCAACTTTTTGATTTCTTTCTTGTAAAAAACGTGTTAATTCTTCTGCCGAACGTTTAGTAATAGTTAAAATTAAAGTTCGTTCTTTTTTAACTTTTTGCTGTTGTAATAAATCATACAAATCTTCAATTTGGTTAGTTTTTGGTCTAATCTCAATAATTGGATCTAACAAACCTGTTGGACGAATTAATTGTTTAATTACTTCTCCTTCAGTTTTATTAATTTCATAATCTCCCGGGGTAGCTGAAACATAAATAATTGGGTGTTTAAATTTTTCAAACTCTTCAAATTTTAGAGGGCGATTATCAAGTGCTGAAGGTAATCTAAAACCATAATCTACTAAGTTTTTCTTACGACTATAATCACCACTATACATCCCGTTTAATTGTGGCACCATAATGTGGGATTCATCAATAATAATGATGGCATCCTCAGGTAGATAATCAATTAAAGTGTAGGGACGTTCTCCAGGCTCACGCCCATCGATATGACGAGCATAATTTTCAATCCCATTACAAAAACCGAATTCTTGCATTGAATCAAGATCATTTTTAGTTCGCTCTTCTAATCTTTGTTTTTCTAGTAGTTTTCCTTCTTTTTCAAACTCTTGCAAACGTTCTGAAAGTTCGGTTAAAATTGTTTTAACAGCTCGTTCCATTGTTTCGGCTTTAGTAGTATAGGCACTAGCTGGATAAATTACATAAGACTTAAATTTTTTAATGACACTTTTACTAAGTGGATCAATTTGAGCAATAGATTCTAAGGTGTCGCCAAAAAACTCAATGCGAAGATGGTAATCCGCAGTTCATCCTGGAGCAATTTCAATTACATCACCTTTAGCACTAAAGCTTCCTGGAGTTAAATCAACATTATTGCGTTCATAATTTCGTTTAGTTAAATTAGCTAAAAATTGTTTCCGGTCAACTTCCATATTAACTTCGATATTGTAAAAAGTTGCAGCATATTCACGCGGGTTTAAAGCTCCGTAGATTGAAGCTACTGAGGATACTACAATTGTATCCCTGCGCATTACAAGCGCATTCATAGAACTCATTCGCATCGCTTCTAAATCTCAGTTAGTTTTAGACGTTTTATCAATATAGGTATCCGAAGAAGGCATATAAGCTTCTGGGCGATAGTAATCAAAGTTAGAAACAAAATATTCAACCCGATTCTCAGGGAAAAACCCTTTTAACTCTGAATAAAGTTGAGAAGCTAAAGTTTTGTTATGTGATAAAACTAAAACTGGGCGATTTAATTTTTGAATTAAATTAGCAATAGTAAAAGTTTTACCACTTCCGGTAACTCCTAATAAAACTTGAGCTGACTTCCCTTCCAAAACTCCCTCATATAGCGCTTGAATAGCTTGTGGTTGGTCACCTGTGGGTTGATAATTTGAATTTAATTTAAACTCCATTATTTGCCTCTTTTTTAATTTTTTAAAATTATAAGCTAAATAAATAAAAAATGTTTTTTGCATTAGCAAAAAACTATAAATTACTATTTTGTGATTAAAACAATTTGATTTTGGCTTGTTTTAATAATTTCATGTCTAATATTAGAAAGCTTAAAATATTCCTTAAAATTTTTTAGATGTTTGTTTGAAGGATTAGCTAGTAGAATAACGCCGTTTTTAGCTAAGGACTTATAGGTTTGATCAAATAATGTTTCAATTTCATGATTTTTATCAGCTTTAATAATTACAAAATCAAATGTTTGAGCAGCATATTCTGCTTCATTAATTATATGCGGCTGCAATCCAAAAAAATTCGCTACATTTATTAAATTTTTTTGGTATTGCTCAATATCTAAATCTTGTTCTAATAAAAAAGTTTGCATATTTAATTGATTAGCTAAAATTAACATTTCCATTCCAGAATTTGGGCCTAAAATAATTGCTGTTTGCAAATTATTCATTTTACAAGTATTTAACATAAATGTTAGCTCATCAATTGTTCAATAAGCATCTTGTTCCATGTCTAATAATTCTGGTTGTAATGCAACAGGTTCAACGGGAGTATTTTTTGTTTGGATTTCACTTACATATTTTTTCATTTTTATTTTAATGTAATAAAAATATCCGAATCCAAGTGCTGGAACAATAACAATTGATAGGCCTAAAATTATTTTTAATCACTCAGGCATAATTATTTATTATCTTTTTCTAATTCAAAAGTTGCATCTTCGGTTTCATCAACAACTTCATGCTCTTCAAAATATGATTCTAAAATGATTTCAGCTTCAGCAACTTCTTCATCTGTTAAATCTTTCATTTCACCAGTTTGATCATTAACTTTTTGCACATAAACAAAATCTTCAATTACATAAAAAACTCATTGTTCATCATGTTTATTATCTTGTGGATCAACTGTAAACAAAATGTGACCTTGCACTTCTTTGCCCTCGGTTGTTTTAACAAAAATCTCACGATTTTGTTCACTTAAATTGATTGTACTCTTCACTCTTAAACTCCCTTAAATAAATATGATTCTAAAATAATTTGTGCAGCTAATTTATCTTTATGCTGTTTTCGTTTTTTAGCAGATAGACCACCTTGTTTTAAAATGGAATTAGCTGCTTTTGTTGTTAATCTTTCATCCACAAGTACTACATTTATTGAATAACGTTGCTTCAAAATTTCATAAAAATCTTCAACCATAAATGTTCGCTCACTTTTAGTTCCCGTCATTCGAGTGGGGTAGCCCAAAACCAAAACGCTAATTTCATATTCTTGTAATAAAGCATCAATTTTTTCTAAAACTTTTTTAAATTGATTTTCAGGAAAATGAAAATTATCTAAAGGAAAAGAAAAAATTTGATCGGCATCACTAATTGCAAAACCACACGTTTTAGTACCTAAATCTAAAGCTAAAGCTCTAGCCATTTGTAATAACTTCTTTAATAATTGCAACTAAATTTTCATTTAATTCACAAGAACCTTGTGCAATAATGGCGCTACCGCCCCCTTTACCAGCAACTTTAGTAAAAATGGTATTTAATAACTTGTTAGCATCAACTACTTTTGCCGCAACCAGTAAAAGTTGCTTATCAGCTTTTTTGTTACCAATTACAATAATTGTTTCTGGATTTTTTTCTCTTAATTCAGCTCCTAAAACTTTTAGGTTGCTATTTGTTTCTTCAAGATTAATATACACACTATAATTACCAACTTTTTCTGTTGTAATTGTTGTATCCACTTCAATTTTTGAAGTATTTTTCTTTAATACCTTATTATCTTCCCGGGTTTTTTCAATTGCAGTTTCTAAAATTGCTAGATTTTTTTCTAAATCTTGAGTTAAAGTTAATTCAAGTTTGTAATTTGGGTCTAAGACTTGATTTTTATCAACTAAAGTTTGCAAAATTTCAACAAGTTCTAAATTTTTCTTTGATAAATATTCTTCAACTAATTGATTAGTTGTTATAGCACGAATCCGGTAAATTCCTAATCCTTTATTTTCAACAGAAACAATTTTAAAATTCTCAATTCCTTCAGAATTATAAATGTGAGTTCCTCCACATAAATCAACTGTAATGTTTTTAAATTCAACTAAACGAACATTAAGGGGATCCATGTATTCAGCTTCTTCAAGGGTCATAATCGCATTCATTTCTTTAGCTTTATTAACTGTAGTTTCAATGTATGAACGTTGAGCTTTTTGGTGAATATATGAACGCACTCGTTGTTCAATTTGTTCAATTTCTTCTTTAGTAGGTTTTTTATCAGCTGGGAAATCAAAAGTTAACCGATTTTCATTGTTGTCTGAACCCAATTGTTCAATTGGTCATGAAAATTGTTCTCTCAAAGATTTAAATAACAAGTGAGTTGAAGAATGGTTAATTTCTAACTTACGTCGATTTTCGCGATTAACAAAACATTTTATAACAGATTTTTTGTTAATTTTACCTTTAACATGGTGAACATTATTTAAATATTTATCTTTGAAAACATTTAAAACTTGAAGTTTATTATCTTCTTGCAACATATAACCTTGATCATGTTTTTGACCACCAGAAGTTGCATAAAATGGCGTTTCTTCTAAAATAACATAAGCTTCACCATTTGATTCTTCTAACTCATTTTCTTCATTAGCAAGAAAAACAACTTTTGATTCTGATTCTAAATTTTTATGATCATAACCAATAAAATTTGAAATTTTAGCTTTAACATGCGATAAGGAATTAATTGCTTTTTGCATTGCAACTTTTTTGTTACCTCTAGAAACATCAGCATGCTTTTTCTTGTATTCTTCAAATTGAGAAATATCTAAATCAACGTTATGCTCTTTTAAAATTTCTTGCGTTAATTCAATTGGAAAACCATAAGTTTCATACATTTGAAAAGCAACCTTAAAATCAAAGTTATTTGGATTTTTAGCAATTTCTTTTTCTAATAATTTTTGCCCTTGTTCAATTGTTTCGGAAAATAGCAACTCTTCTTTTTTAATAATATCCGCAACTTTGGCAACATCAATATCAAAAACAAGTGAATCTTTAACAATTTTTACTAATTTGTGCAAAAAAGTTTTTTGATTGATTTTTAATTTAATTCCTGAGCGATAAGCTCTTCTAATTAATCTCCTAATGATATAGCCACGAGCTACATTTGAAGGCACAGCTCCATCATTAATAGCATTAACTACAGCTCGAATATGATCGGCAATAACTTTAAAATAGCTATTAATTTTTTCTTGTTCAGCATCTTTTTTAAAATAATTATCAGTCTCATATTGATAAGGTGATAATTTTTCAATTTCTTTAATAATTGGCATAAATAAATCAGTATCAAAATTGGTCGGTGCATCTTGTAAAATGGACACAATTCTTTCCAAACCAGCACCGGTATCGATATTCTTCTGCGCCAATTCAGTGTAATTATTTTCGCCATCATTATTAAACTGTGAAAAAACGATATTTCAAATTTCCATAAAACGATCATTTTCAATATCTTCTTTCAAAAGTTCTAGACCACGAGCATCATATTTTGGCCCTCGATCATAAAAAATCTCTGTACAAGGACCACAAGGACCTTGACCCATATCTCAAAAGTTGGTTTTTCTACCACCAGGAATTAAATGCTCTTTTGGATATCCCAAAGCTAACCATTTATTTTTAGTATCAATGTCTTCATGAAAATATGTAATATAAATGTTTTCTTTTTTTAATTTTAAAACATTTAATAAAAATTCATTCGCTAATTCAATTGCTTCAAGTTTAAAATAATCACCAATTGAAAAATTCCCCAACATCTCAAACATTGTGTGGTGTCTTGAAGTAATTCCCACATTTTCGATGTCGTTAGTTCGAATTGCTTTTTGAGAATTGGTTAAACGATTGTGCGGGGGCTGTTTTTTGCCAGAAAAATAATCTTTTAGTGTTGCAACCCCGGAATTTATCCATAATAATGAATCATCATTATGCGGAATTAAAGATTTATTTTCAACAACAAGGTGATCTTTTGATGCAAAAAAATCTAGTCACATTTTTCTAATTTCTTTTGAACTTAACATGGTTAATCCTTTCTAAATTAAAAGTAGGAATAAAATTATAGCAAGTGTTGCTAAAATTCCAATTGATGCAGTAATTTTATAATAATTAGTTTTCACTACAATATCATGTGTATTGATTGCTAAATTTTTGTGCAATAGTCTATTTTTAGCAACTTTTATTTTTTTAGCTAATAATCTTTCTCCAAATCAAACACTTAATAAAGCTAGTGCTGAAGTTATTGTTGGGATAAAATAGAAGAAAATTTGTTTTAAAAATGAAAAGATTTTTACTCCATCACGAATGACAAGTTGCGGGTCTAATTGATCAGCTTCTTTAAATAATGGCTTTAAAACTGTAATAGTAATTAATTCTTCCGTTCCTACACCTCCTGGTGCAACTGAAATTGAGTTAACAGCCCGAATAATGTTTGTCCCAATTAATATTCTTCAATATCCCTCAATTAATGGGATATTGTCTTTTAATAAATGACTTGCAAATGCTACAAATGGCGTTGGAATAAAAAACATTGTAAGTAATCTTAGTGTAAAAATTTCTAAAAATAATTTTGGTGATTTTAAAATATCTCTAAATCCTTGCCGCGTTTTTTCAAAAGCATAATATTTATTTCCGGAAATTTTAATTGGATCTTTAACAAAAATAAGTGGTGTTAATTCAAAAAAATAAATAACAACCGATACAATAATTTTTTGGATTGTTTTTGAGCTTGAAATAATTAAATAGAAAAAGAATCCCAAAATATTGATCGCCAAACCAACAAATAATAAAACTACAATAAAAATGTTTTCAGCTTTTCCATTAAACAATTCTGGATATTGAATAAACATAAACGGAATTAAAGATAAGGTAATTACTACAAGGTTAACCTGGAAAATAAAAGTTGAAGCCAAAAATGTTGAAGCTAAAGCTGATGTGTTATAGCCTTTTTTTCGTAAATATCAAAATGAAACAATATCTCCACCAATATAAAATGGAGTAATATTAGACACACAGACTCCAATAAAAGAAGCCATAAAAATATGTTTAAATTTAATTTTTATGCCTTGGCGCTGCATCATTCGATATATAGTTCAGGCATGAATTGCATAATAAACAAAATTTGAAAAAGCAATCATTAGAAAGAAAATTCTTGTCTTTGTATTTCTTGTAAAAATAGTTCAAAAATCCCGAAAAATTTGAACTGAATCTTCGCCGCCGGTATTAGTATAAAGAAACTTGAATGTTAAAAAAATCGAAACAGCTAAAAATGCTAATAAAAAAGTATATTTAATAATGTAATTTTGCTTTTTAATTTTGGGAGGCTTTTCCTCTTTATATAAATTAATTTTGTCAATGAAGCGTTTTTCCTTATTTGTAATAATTGGAAATTCCGCTTTTTCAGGTTTTACATTAACAAAATATTTTAAAACGTTTTTATAATTATTATACTTGATAACAATTTGTGTTTTATCTTGCATTTTACAAATTAAATTACTGTAATTTTCTTGTATGTCAAAACGTTTTTTATTAACAATTTTAACTCCATTAATTTCTTCTAGTTGATTAATTCTAGAAATTAAATTTAAACCTTGTTCTTTATCTACAAAAAATGTTTCAATATTTTCATGTAAAACTCCATTTTCTTTTTCAATTTCTTGGAAAACCTCAAATAAATTTTTATTTTGTTTTTTGTAAAAAGCTGCCATTTCCAAAATTGCAAGTGCAAAAGGAATGGAATCAAATCCTGATTGCGGCAATCCTTTTGAAATAAAAAACATATCATTTTCTGTATAAGCAAAATTAAGTTTTTTAGTTCTGGTTTTTAGTGCTTGAGCTAAAATTGACCTTCTTGTATCTTTAATAGTAATTTCTGATTCAGCTAATTTATTAGCAAAAATTAATGGGTTTTGTGATGCAGTTGAAGTTGTTAAAACATCAATTTTTTTATGATCTTTTTGGCTTAAATAATTCATGTACAAAATTGCCAATTTATCATAACTTAAATATTTTACTAAACGCTTATGTTTAACTACACATAATAATTTAGTACCTTTTTTTTGAAAAATAAATCCAATGTCACTTTTTTCTTTAGAAACATTTCGCGACAATTTTTTTAATGATTTAAAAGGGGAAAATTCTAAATTTAGTTTTTGAGAAACAGAACTATTTTTATTATTATCATTAACTTTGTACTTTAATTCTTGAAAAATATTGGTAATAAAAATATTTTGCGAATCTGAAAAAGACAAAAAAGAAAATGATAAATTAGAATCTAAATCATTTTCTTCAGCATTTTCAAGAATGTATTTTGAATAATCTTCAAAAATTTTACTATTTAAATAATTAATATTGGCTTTTTTATTAATTGTGTGATTTCCAATTTCCACTGGCACAATTTTACTATTTAAAACTTCAATTTCTTCTTTATTAAAAATATCATTTTTAGTATTTTTAAAAGAAAAAACAAAGTTATCTGTTAGAAAGCTTTTACGAGAAATATAAACAGAATTATGAAAATTTAACTTTTTATATGCATAAAAAAAAACCGGATAAGGAACGGGATTATTATAAGAAAAATTTGAAACTTGAATTCCATAATGTGATAGTGCTGTTGAAAAAATTTGTGAAAACTTATAAGATTCATCATCTTCATCATGCGCAATTAAAACAATTTGATCTTCAATTTCATACTTTTGTTTTAGTAATTTAGCATAATTAAAAGCAATTAACGAAATTGTATTTTCATTAAATTGTTCTTCGTTATCTCCGGCTACAGAAACAATTTTATTATCTCTTATTTTTAGAGTTGAATTTAATCGACTTATTTTTCTTAAAAAACTAATTTTTTTACTTTTATCAAAAGTAAAATGTTTAAAAAGTGGGTGAACATTTTTATAAAAATTTCAGTTTTCTAAGTGATTAATAAAAATACCTTTTTCTTCCATCTAAACTTCCTTTTTAACTTTTTTATGTGTATATTTTAAAGATTTTTGTGAAGTTTCTACTTTTTCTCCTGTTAGTTTTTCGGAATTTGGATGAGCATTTAGATTTGACTTTTTGTAAAAAGGTTTTTTTGGTTTTGAAGTTTCAATATTATTAGATTTTGCAATTTTTTCTGATTCTTGTGAATTATTTAGAGTCTTGGTTGATTGTTTATTTTGTAATTTATGTTTTGGTTTAGGGCGTTGTTTAAATTCAGGTTTTTTTCCTTCAAGTGTTGTTTCTAATTTGGGATTTTGTAGTTTTGGAGTTGATGTTGAAGTATTAGCGCCAGGTTTTTTTGTAAAATTATTAGTTTTTGGTCTTGGGTTTGTTTTTTTAATAAATCTCGGTTTTAAAAAACTCTTTTCAACACCGTTTTGATTTTGTTCATCAACTTTTTCTTCACGAGGAACTTTTTTAGTTTTTTCATCAATTAATAAAATTGAAGTTAAAATTAATGGTTTACGACGTTTTTCTTTATAAATAAAGGGTTCTAAACGATCCTTGATAATTTGTTTTAAATCAGGGATGTTTCAATTTTTACTATTTTTAATATGATATAAAATTGCTTTATGCACAATTTTCTTGCATTCTTCAACTAATTCAACAGAATTTTTAACATAAAAAGAGCCACGAGACACAATTGTAGGACGTCCTACAATTGTGTTTTTGTTTTTATTAATAGCAACAATTACATTAACAAAACCATTTTCCCCAAGATGAACCCGTTCATTAATTGTGGTTGAATTACTTTTAGAAATTACATCACCTTCAATGTAAATTGGTCCATAATTAATTTTTTCTTTTGAAAAACTTAATTTTCCTTTATTTAAATATAAAACTTCTCCCAACGATGGAATTAAAACATTTTCTTTTTTAACTCCGCTTTTGATTGCGGTTTGACCATGAACTACCGACATTCGATATTCTCCATGATAAGGAACAAAGTAGGTAGGTTTTGTTAATTTAAAAACTTTTTCATGTTCTTCTTGATAAGCATGACCGGAAGTGTGTAAATAACCATCAACACCGTTTTCTTTAATAATTGCTCCTAGTTTATACAACTTATTAACAAGTAATTCAATTTTGCTTCTATTTCCAGGAATTGGCGAAGATGAAAAAACAATTACGTCATTGTTTTTAATTTTAATATAAGGATGTTTATTTAGCGACATTTTTGATAATGCGGCTAAATGTTCACCTTGAGAACCAGTTGTTAAAATTACAATTTCATTATCTTTGTATTGCGAAATTTGTTTTTTATCAACAAAAACATCTTCTGGAACATCAATGTATTTTAAACGTTTACCAATGTCGATTCCTGAAACCATTGAGCGACCAAAAACAGCAATTTTTTTACCTAATTTTGCTGAAAGTTCGATAATTGCAGTTAGTCTTGTTAAATTTGAAGCAAAAGCTGTTAATACAATTTTTCCTTGGGCTTCTGTAAAAATTTTCTCAATGTCTTTTAAAATGTCTTTTTCACTTGGGGAATGCATTGGACGCATCGCATTAGTTGAATCAGAAAGTAAAACACTTAAATTTTGTTCACCAATTTGTTTTAAGCGTTCAAAATCCGTGTAATTACCAATTGGAGTGTAGTCAAAACGAAAATCTCCAGTACACATGATTGAGCCATCTTCTGAAGTAACGCGAATTCCGAAAGCGTCAGGAATTGAGTGTTGAGCAGTTCAAAAATCAACTTTTAAAGCACCAAAATCATAAAAGGCATCTTTTTCAATCTCTATTAAGTCGATTTTTTGTCTAATCCCGTATTCTTCAAATTTATTTTTGATGTATTCAATCGCAATTTTGGGAGCATAAATTGCAGGAATATTAACTTGCCTAACAAGGTATGAAATTCCCCCAATATGATCTTCGTGACCATGAGTAATGAAAAGACCCTTAATTTTACTTTGGTTTTCAAAAAGATATGAATAATCAGGTATTAAACCTTTAATACCGGTTGCAAAAGTGTCTGCAAATTTAATCCCTGAATCGATAATAACTATTGAGTCATCTTTTTCAATAACTAGTGTCGATTTACCTATTTCTTGCATTCCACCTAAACCAAAAAATTTAGTTGGTGTCATAAAAAACTCCTATGTAATTAATGTTTTGTAATTATCAAGTTCATGTTTGTTATTGAGTGATTTCACTAAATAAACAAGTATTTTGAAATTATACCAATTTTTACTAAACTTAAAAACTTATCATCAAGCTAATTCAAAAGATGAAAAAGCTTTAAAGACAATACTAAAATTAGTTTTATTATCTACTTCAAATGCCTTTTTTAGCTTCTTGAGCAATTTGCTGATATTGTAAGAGTTGCTTATAATAAGCAACATCTGTATTGAAAAAAGGATCAGCAACATTATCAGAAATATATTTAACTTCATACAAACCTTGGACTAATAATAAAAAGGCAATATCTTGACCCTTTAAATAAACTTTGACAACATAACGGTCGTATTTATCGCTATTAACATATTGAATTTGAACAGTCTTATGTTCAATTAAAGCAATTAATTTATTAGTTGCTTTTTGCGCTCAATAACGTGTCTTGCCAGTTGTTGAAATACGACTTTCACCTTTTTTAGTTGTCATTTCCAAAGAATTAATACCAAAAATTCGGTATTTTTTACCATCATTATCAGTAAAAGTGTCGCCATCAAAAACTTTGGTAACAAATACTGCTTTTTTAGTTGAGTAAGAACAAGCTACAACACTTAATGGTGCTGCTATGAGGCTCATAAAAATTATTATTTTTTTTATCTTCACAATTATATATAGCTTTAAATGGGTAAAAATGTAAAAAATAAAGCAAGTTTTGCAACTTGCTAAGCTTGAGTATTTAAACTAAAAAGTGGTTTTTTACTTTTACCACGAATTGCTTTTAAATATTTTTGAATTCTTAATGAGCGGTGTGCTACTCTTTCAAATGTTTTTAAAACAAGTAAATAATCAAATTCTAAATCAAGGTCTTGCATAATTAATTCTGAATTTAATTTAACTCTTTCAACATAACGTTTATAGTTAGCAATTACCATTTCATCAACTTCCACAACCATACGTTTAATTTTAGTTGCACGTTTTGAATCGTATTTTGTAATTTGCTCTAAAACTTGTTTCAACAACACTAAATTGAGATTAACCATTTCATTTAATTCTTTAACTAATTCATCATCAATTTTAAAAATTTCACGGCTTTTTGAGTGAACTTTCATTAATTCATTGTAAATTTCATGACTTAATTGTGCCACCCTTTCTAAAGAACGCACCACCATAATTAATGAAGATTGTTCTTCAGCAGCTTTAGGAGATAATTGATTATTTCCAATTTTCAGTAAATAAACATTGATAGCTTTTTTATCTTGTTCAATTTGCTTCTCGATATTTAAATAATGCGGAAGACGTGAAGCTTTTTTCTTTTTAATAAATTCAGCTAAATCAACCAATAAATCTTGTGTTAAATTCCCTAAATTACGGATTGATTTTCGCGCTGAAGCTAAAGCTAATAAAGGGTTGGATTCCAATAAGATTTCTGGCAAAGAAATTTGATGTTTTTCATCAATTTTTGGAATTGGCACCAGCTTGTAACTCAATCATTCTAGTGGTCTAACTAATCATATGAAAATTCCTGTTAAAATGACATTGAAAATAATGTGAGAAAGTGATAATTGCAATGTGAACCCTTTGGTTTTATCGGCTGAAATTAAATTAAACATATTAATTAGATCAGCATAATACTGTGAAATCGCTACAAAAATAATTGAAATTGTAAAATTAGTAAATCCTCAAATAAAAGCAATTCGTTTTGAGTTTTTATCCCTTGATAAAAATGCAATAATTAATCCTGTAAAAGTTGTTCCAACATTTGAGCCCATAACTAAAGCAATTGCTGAAGATAAACTTAGAATTTCAGGGACATTATTCATTGCTGCTTCAATTGCTGAATATTCATACACTTTTTGATAAATGGCAACAGTGGCACTAGATGACTGTAATAAGCCCGTGAAACCAATTGAAAAAAAGTAAGAAATTCAATTATTTGATCCAATTGTTTTAACTGTGTTTTCAAATCAAGCCTCTTTAGTGATTGCTTTTACACCTGAACCTAAAATTGTTAATGATAAAAATACTAGTCCTACTGAAAAAATAAATAAAAAAGTTTGAACAATGTTTTGTTTTTTGAAAAGCAAAAAACCAAAAACACCAATAAAAACAAAAATGATAAAGTATTGAGTAAATTTAAACTCACTTTGAAACGATACAATCAACGAAGTTGTTGCCGTTCCGATATTAGCTCCTAATAAAAATGCAATGGCGCCCCGAAGGCTAATTAGCCCTGCAACTAAAAGCCCCATGATGATCGCCATCGCTCCATCAGAAGATTGAATAAATGTTGTAATCACAATTCCAAAAAACACAGCTAAAAATTTATTATCAGAAATTCTTCGCAATACCCGGCGCATACGTACCCCAGCAATGCTTTTTAAGGAATTTCCTAAAATTTTAATTGTGTAAACAAACAAAGCAATTCCAGCTAATGCAATAAAAATAGCAAAAGCCAAACCTTCTTTTTGAATATTGATTTCCATTTGTCCCTTTTTTAAAATTTGTTTTTTATTTTTTAAGTTTAATTATTCAAATTATAAAGCATTTTAATAATTTTTAGTTTGACGGTTTGTTCTTGAACGCCCTCTATCGCCGCCGCTTCTTGAACCACTTTTGCTACCGTATTTTCTTTGACTACCAGATTTTGATTTATTTTCTGGTTTTTGGCGAATTACTACCGAAGGTTCAGGCGAAAGTTTGATATCTTTTTTAGTTGCTTTACTTTCGCTTTGAATATAATCCGACAATAAAGTTGCCAATTCATGAGCTGTATAACGTTTTTCTAATTCAGCTTGAATGTAAAATAATTCTTTTTGTTTTGACTTTTCTAAAATATCAGTTAATTTTGAAAATAAATGCTCTTCTCAAATTGTTTTCATTTTTTCATCAGTTGGAATTTCTACTCTTGAAATTACTGAATTTGTGTCTTGTGCAATTTTTTGAATATGTGGAATTTCATATGGTTTAACAAATGAAAGTGAATGTCCCAAACGACTTGCTCTTCCTGTTCTTCCAATTCGGTGAGTATAGTATTCAATCTCTTGTGGTAAATCCAAATTAAATACTCAGTCAATGTGATCTACGTCAATTCCTCGAGCCATAACATCTGTAGCTACTAAAATTTTAACTTTTTGGTTTCTAAATTTATCCATTACATAGTTACGTTCGCGTTGTTGCATATTTCCTTGAATTCCAGCAGCTTCAAAACCCAATGTGTTTAAAGCATCAGTTAATTCATCAACTCTTTTTTTGGTACGTCCAAAAATTACTGCTGATTTTGGTTTGTGTAAGTCCAAAAACTTCACTAAAGTTTTTAATTTTTCGTTTTCTTTTAAAACTACATATTGCTGATCAATTGATTTTGAAGTTGTTAATCCCTTAGAAATTGAAATTTTTTCAGGATTTTTAGTCATAATTTCTGATAACTTTTTAGTTTTGGCATCAAATGTTGCTGTGAAAAAAAAGTTTTGACGCACTTCTGGTAAGTGATTAATAATTTTGGTAATTTCTGGTAAAAAGCCAATTTTTAGCAATTCATCCGCTTCATCTAGAGTTAAACTTCTTAAGTGTGAATAGTCTAACTTGTGTGATGATGATAAATCTTCAATTCTTCCTGGTGTAGCAATTAAAATTTGAGCAGTATTTCTACCTTTCAAAAATTCCAATTGACGTTCATAAGATACCCCCCCTAAAACTAAACCAACATTTAAATTATGATATTTACCAATCATTTTTACTTGGTTAAAAATTTGAGTTGCTAACTCTCTAGTTGGTGCCAAAATTAAATGCTGAATTTTGTGAAGTTTGGGGTCAGTATTTTCAATAATTGGAATTGCAAATGCCCCTGTTTTTCCGGTGCCGGTTTGCGCTTGTCCGATAATGTCTTTCCCTTCTAATGCTAGAGGTAAAACCTTCTCTTGAATTGGCGAAGGGTCAGTGAAACCCATCTCCTCTAAAGCCTGCATGGTATTGGTGCTAAGATTAAATTTGTTAAAGCTCATTGTTCTCCTTGAGATGTATTTTTAGGGTTAGTTATATCACTAACTTCTAAAATTTGTTTTAATTTTATACTATAAATATCTAAATAAAATTTTAAGACATCTATTTTTAATAAAAAATGTATATTTTAACTTTTTTTTAAGCTAAAAAGCATTTTTTATTTAAAAGTAGTATAATTAAAAAACATCATGGAGGTGTTTATATGAATCAAAAGAAATTTGAATTTATTTTTATTGGAGCAGGGCCTGGAGGATATTCTTCAGCAGCTATTTTAGCTTCAAAAGGTAAAAGTGTTGCAATTATTGAAAAAAATAAATTAGGCGGTACATGCGTTAATGAAGGGTGTATTCCAACCAAATCATTATTAAAATCAGCTAAAGTTTATAATGAAATTCAAAAGTGTGGATTATACGGAATTTCAACTCAAGGTGTTCATTTTGAGTTTGGAAAAATTATTCAAAATTTACGTGATAATAGCAAAGTTTTAAATGGAGCAATCGCCGGAGCACTAGAGGCAGCTGGAGTTACCACAATTCATGGAGAAGCTCTAGTAATTGATAAAAATACCGTTGAAGTTAATGGTGAAAAAATTTATGCTGAAAATTTAGTTTTATCAACTGGATCACGTTCAAGAGATATTGATTTTCCTGGCAAAGATGTTGCTATGGCTGAGAAAGTTTTAATTAATTCAACTGAATTATTATATTTAGAGCAATTGCCACAAAATTTAGTAATTTTAGGAGCCGGACCTGTGTCATTGGAGTTCAGTTACTTTTTTGCAAGTTTCGGTACAAAAGTTACTATTTTAGATTTCGCTCCAAAAATATTAGGAAATTTTGATGAAGAAGTAGGCTTGGAAGCTACTAAAATTCTAACTAGCAAGGGCATTGAAATTGTATCTGGAGTGGAAGAATATAATTACCAAAGTGGTGGAGTAATTAGTTATAAAAAAGCAGGAGAAAATTTTGCTATAAAAGCTGATAAATTTTTATTAGCAGTTGGTCGTGTTGCTAACATTGAAAATTTTGCTAATTTAGAGCTTGAATTAAACTCAAATAAAACTGTTAAAGTAAATCACAAAATGGAAACTTCATTACCTGGAGTTTATGCTATCGGGGATGTAACTGGGGCATTAATGTTAACTACAACTGCTTATAAACAAGGTGATGTATTATTGCAAAATTTATTGGGACTAGAAATTGAGCAATTTCGTACTGATACTATCGCCTGATCAATTTATTTAGCGCCAGAAATTAGCGGTGTGGGATTATCAGCAAAACAAGCTAAAGAAAAATATGGCGAAGATAATGTTTTAGATGTAACAATTCCTGCTCAAAAATTACCAAGAAACCACATTGAAAAAAAACTTGATTTTGGTTTTATTAAATTTATTGTAAAAAAAGATGATGGCAAATTTTTAGGAGCTTACATTGTTTTAGAAGATTCTTCACTAATTATTAATGAGGTGGCCTTAGCGATTGCTGCTAACTTAACAGTTTTTGATATTGTAAAAGTAGGTCATACTCACCCAACTTTAAGTGAAGCTATTTATTATTTAGTAAGAACATTAGCTTTTAAACTAAAATAAAAAATAATCAAATTAATATATGATTCCTGAAATACTCAGGAATCATTTTTTATTTTTTAAATCACCTTTTTAGTTAAAAAATAAATTGCATTTTTTGTTTTTTAATTTAAAAAAAAATAAAAAATGCAGTTATTTTCTATTATTTATTAAAAAATTAAATTATTTTTTAATAAAATCAGTAATTTTAAGCGATATATAAATGTAGAATAAAAGTATTTATTTTAATCTACATTATTTTATTATTTAATTTCAAATTTTTTAAAAGGAGACTATTCAAATGAATAAAAATTTAAATCGTTTTAGTGCTGGCGATAAAATTTCAAAATCACAAGCAGATAAATTTCATAAACATTCCGAAGCGATTGATTATAATTTAATTGAAGTGAAAATTACTGATAATAAATTAAGTGGAATTTACTGTGCAAAATTTCGGGGGTATTCAGAAATGAAAAATGATGATAAAAATAATGATAAATTTGAGCAGTTATTAAAACTTTTAATGAATTTGTCTAATCGCGTTGATGACAATCATCAAAAAGATCAAGAATTTAAAGATGAAGTTTTAAAGCGTCTTGAAAAGATTGAAGCAACGCAAGCTAAACATGGCGAAATACTTAAAAACCACGATAAGCGTCTTGCAAAGATTGAAGATAGATTGACTAGTTTAGAAGGTCGTGTAACAGTTCTTGAATCCTATCATCAAAACTTAGATAATTAAAAATTATTTTTCCTAAATTTTTTATTTAAATTTATTTTAAAAAATAAATAGTCTTGAGAAAAATTTTAAATAATAAAACAAAGCTAAAAGTATGGTTATTTTCTAATATTTTTCAAAAAATTAAATTATTTTTTAGCAAAATTAGCAATTTTAAGCGATATATAAATGTAGAGGAAAAGTATTTATTTTAATCTACATTATTTTATTATTTAATTTCAAATTTTTTAAAAGGAGACTATTCAAATGAGTAAAAATTTAAATCGTTTTAGTGCTGGCGATAAAATTTCAAAATCACAAGCAGATAAATTTCATAAACATTCCGAAGCGATTGATTATAATTTAATTGAAGTGAAAATTACTGATAATAAATTAAGTGGAATTTACTGTGCAAAATTTCGGGGGTATTCAGAAATGAAAAATGATGATAAAAATAATGATAAATTTGAGCAGTTATTAAAAATTTTAATGAATTTGTCTAATCGCGTTGATGACAATCATCAAAAAGATCAAGAATTTAAAGATGAAGTTTTAAAGCGTCTTGAAAAGATTGAAGCAACGCAAGCTAAACATGGCGAAATACTTAAAAACCACGATAAGCGTCTTGCAAAGATTGAAACAATGCAAGTGGAACATGGGAAGCGTCTTGAGAGGATTGAAGATAGATTGACTAGTTTAGAAGGTCGTGTAACAGTTCTTGAATCCTATCATCAAAACTTAGATAATTAAAAATTATTTTTCCTAAATTTTTTATTAATAATTTAATAAGTAAATTCATCAAAAACTAATTAAAATGTTTTAATTAATATAATTTAATATTTTTGAAAAACAAATCCAGTTTTATGTTAAAAGCTATGAAAATACTTTAAATTTTTTATTTAAATTTATTACTTATAAAATTTATTTTTATTAATTTTAATTTGTAAGAAATAAAAAATATCTCTCGTTATTAAAAATAACCTTGAGAGATATTAAAAGTAAATTATTTTAAAATTTAATTTTTAGCTAATCGATCTTCTGCAATTTTAATGATTGAATCCAATTTTTGTCTTCAATCATTTGCGTTAGAATTTACTTCATTAACCATTTCTATTAATTTTGTTTTTGTAATAACTAATAAAGAATTATATTTAATATTGTTTTTAAAATTATATATTAAGTCTTCTTTGGCTTTATTAATAATTTCATTACCATTTAATTTCGAAATTGCATTATCAATTGTTTCTATAACTTTTAAAACTTTTTCCACATCTGTGCCATCTTTAAAACTATTTTTATGAATTTTTACATCTTTTAAATTAGTTTCTTTAATAAATAGTATGCTATTAAAAGCATTTAATACTACTAAATCTTGTTCAGAGCCATTAGTTGAAGCACTGTAAGTTGGCGTTTGGATAACAGAGATATAGTTGTAAGCTGCATTTTCAAAATCATTAAATTTTTTATTTAATGCTGTATTTTTTTCAATAATATTTTCCATATCTAAGTTAATTTTTTCTTCGCTTTGATTTAAATCAGTATTAGATAATTCTTCTTTTATTTTAGCTTTAAATTCATCACTTAATTTTAAAAAAGTATCTACTATTTTATTTTTATTACCAATTATTGTATTAATTTTTTCTAACTCAGTAAGTCTTTTTTCCAAATCAGCTAAAGAAGTTGTTGGTAAATCATTTGCAGCTTGTTTTTGGCTAATTTCAGAAATATTTTTAAAATTAGCAATTTCTGTTTTGGCCTTAGCTAAATTTTCATTTCCATTAAATGTTAAATTATCAGCTTTTAATAATGAGGCATTAATTATTTCTGTTTTTAATGAATTAAATACATCTAAATTTAGCTGAGATCTTAAGTCGTTTAAGGTATTGAAAAAAATATTTTTCTTATCTTCATCTGCTAAATTAAAGTTAATCCCTTCGACTTCCCTTCTATCTTCAAGATATTGTATTTTTTGAAAAATTTTATTTGCAATTTTTAAAGATTCGTTTACTTCAGATTCAACAATTTTTAATTCCTCATCAGTGCTAGCTTTACTTATTTTAGAATTAATTTGTTCTCTTATTTTATCATTAACCTTATTTAATGGTTCGGTATTAAATTGAGCAAATAACCTGTTTTTTCTATTTAAAAAAACTATTTCACCATTCAAATCATGTTGAGCATCTAAAATTTGGTTAATTACTTGATTAATTAAATTTAAATCAATAACTGATAACTTTTGATTATTAATGTTTGTGTCATTATTTAATTCAATAATACCAGGTTTTTCTAAAATGCTATTAAGCGCTGATTTAACTAAATTATCTTTTTCAACTTTATTAGTTGCCAATAAATACTTTTGTTTTGACATTGTATCTGTATATTTTTTTAAATCTGTTTTTAATTGAGAAAACCTTTTATCAGCATTGACGTGTCTTGCAGCAAATATGTTCAATTTAGATAATGTATTTATTTCATTTAAAGAATTAATTTTAGCAATAGATTCTTTTTTTAATTCTTCGGAAATATGTGTTAATTTTTGTATTTCCTTAACTGCATTTTCTTTGTTTTCATTTCCGTTTAATTTAATCTTTGTTGAGTTTAATAAATCAATTAAATTTTGAAATGGAGCTCTTGTTGTGTGTCAAATTATACTTTTATCATTAATATCAGAATTAACTCTTTCAAGTACGGATTTAAAAATTGATGAATCATTACTATTTGAGAAAGCAACATTAATAGCGTTTTTTGCTAAATAATCATTTAGCTCATCTATTTCAGCTTTGACTTTTTCTTTAGCTACTTCAATCTTTGCTTGATATTCATCATCAGTAGCTTCCAGTTTTGAAACAGCATTATATTGTTTGATTACAAGCTTATTTTGGTAATTTTGGTTTTGGTTTTTAGAAATAAATACAAAAGCAAAAGCCGAAACCGCAAATAATGGAGTTGTTACTAAAAATAAAATTGATATTTTTTTAAGTGATTTACTATTAGAACTTTTCATAATTCCTTTCTTGAATAATTAAAGTATAAATTTAAAAATTTAAATTTTAATTATTGATTTTGTTTTTCGCTATTAATAATTTATTTTCTTTTTTATAATAGCTAAGTTTATTTTATTACAAAAATAAAGGATTTAGACAGAAATCTTTATTTAGCAAAATTAGTGAAGCAATTATCTATAAAAGTTTAAATTTAGCTATTTTTTAATAATATTTCAGCTTTTTAGTCAATTTATTAATTACAAATTTTATGATTTATTAAAGACGAAATTTTGCATATGAAAAAATATTCCTAGATGCAAAATAAGCTTAGGAATATTTTAATTAAAATCTTATTTGTTTATCTTTTTTTGTTTTTGCGGCGCTTTCCAAAAATAAATCAGAAAATTGCGATCGGAATAATTGCTAATAATGAAAATAATCAATAAAGTTTATTTGTAGATGAGTTCACTAAAGATTGGGATATTTCTGGTTCTAAATTTGTAACTGCATTAGTTAAATCAGCTTCTTTAGTTTCTTGTAATTCAATAACCTTATTAATTTCACCTTCTGCTTTTGCTAATTCAATTTCATTATTAATTGTAGTAATTGTTGTAAGTATTTTAGTTGCTTCATTAATAATTTCATTAAGCTGAATTTTTCAATCTGTTTTATTACTGTCAATTGCTAGAACTTTTTCTTTTAAACTTTCTTTTGTAAGATGTGATAAATCTTGATATTCATTATTATTTGTAATTTGCTCAATTAAGTTTATTTTAGCTTTTTCCACTTCCGAATTTCCATCTAAAGCTTGGATCGCAATTTGAATAGCTGCTAAAACTGTATCAACTTGAGTTGCATCAATTCCATGTTTGAAAGTATTACTTGATTTCACTTGACTCACATCACTAACTGATGTTGATAATATACTATTAATCAAATCAATAATTTTTTTATCTTGCTCTACTTTATTAGTTGCTGCAGTAAAAGTTGGAGTTTGTTTAATTGATAAATAGTCATCAAGATTTAGTTCAAATTTAACAAATCGATCATTTAAATTTTTTGCTTTTTCAGCAACGGAATTTGAATTATCGATATTCTCATTTTTAGTTTTTGATAAATCTACATTAGCAGATTCTTCTTTTAATTCATTTTTAGTATCTTGATTTAAATTTGGTAATTTGTCAATAATATCTTTGTTTTTTTCGACTGTTTTATTAATTTCTTCTAAATCTTTTACTTTCTGATTTAAATCATTTAATGATGTTGTTGGTAAATTATCACGCGCATTATTTCTTTCAGTTACAGGAATATGAATAAAGCTATCAACTTTATCTTGAGCAGATTTGAAATTTTTATTTCCATCTAAATTAGCAATTGCTGTTGCTGCATTAATTTTAGCTTGAGCTAATTTTGCAGAAGTTGTATGGTCTATTAAATTACTATCTTTTAAATCTTTTAATGCTTTTAATGCATCATCTAAGGCTTTTTGTTTAGCTACTTCAGCAACTTTGTAATTTGTAGTTTCTTTTGCTGCTTCTAATTTGGCAATTTCTTCTTCAATTATTTTTAATGTATTGAGTGCTTCTTCAGCTTTGTTTTTAACATCATTTACATCAGCCATAAAGTTAGCATCTGTCACCGCTTGATTAATCGCTATTTTTGTTGCATCACTAAGTGAGGCAAAATTACCACCGGCTTGAGTGTGATTTTTTACCACTGTTTTTAAGGCATCTAAATTAGCATCACCATCTAGCGATTCTGTTGCTCTTTCAATTGCTACCTTGGCTTCCTCAATTTTTGCAACATCAATATCAGCTTGAATTTTGCCTTGCAAATCGTTAGTTGCACCAGGTGTAGTTGAAGCATCTAGTACAGATTCTAATGATGTTTGCACCGTTTCATTAGCTGCTAATTTTTTACTTTCAGTTGCGTCTACATAATCTGCAGTTGGTATTTTGGATTTATAAGTATCATATGCAACTTTTAAATCATTATAAGCTGTATTAGTATTTTCAGCATCAGATTTAATTTGAGCTATTTTAGCTTCAATGACTGCTTGATTGGCATTAACATCTTCAATTGTTTTTGCTTTTGTTAAAAATGCATCTTTGGCTGCTTGTGATAAATGTTCAAGTGGTGGTATTGCATCAGATTTTAGTGCATTTTTTAAATCTTCTAATTTCTCATTGATTGCAGTTCATTTAGCAACTTCTGCATTTAATGTTGCTTTATCACCAAATTTATTAATATTATCTAGACTATTTTTAATATCTGTTTTAGTTGTGTCTAATAAATTTGATAAATTGCTAATATCTGATTTAGCTTTTTCAATATTTTTATTCCCATCAAGATTAGTTTTTGCTATTTCAGACGCTGCAATTAATCTAGTTGTTTCAGTTTGCATTGCATCATCATATAAATTTTTAACTAACTGTTCTTCAAGTTTTTTTAACGCTTCATCAAAAGCAGTTTTTTCAGTTGGACTAGCTAACTTATAGTTTTTGTCTTCAGATTGATATTTTTTTAATTCATCAATTTTAACTTGTAACTGAGTTTGTGTATTTAAGGCATTGGTTGCTTTGGTGTCAATTGCAGTAATTTCTGCTTTAGTATCTGTTTCATCCTTATTAAGATCATCTAAAATAGCATTTTTAGTAACTTGATTTAAGCCATTATAAATAGCTGATGCATCTTCAACTTTTGCTCTAAGCTTTTCCTTTTCTTCATTAACTTTAGTTAACCCATTTAAAGAATCAAGTGCATCCTTAATGTTATTAATTGTTGCTTTAGCAATTACTAAAGTCGTTCCTAATTTATAAGTTTCGGTTGTTAATTCTGTTAGCTCTGCTTCAAGATTTGCATAAGTTTGATCTTTTAAAACCGCTTCCAAAGCCGTTTTAACCTTATTATTTTGAGCAGTTTTATTATCTTCTGTTGCTTCGGTATATTCTGGTTTTGAAAATACTTCTTTATAATTAGCAACTACTGTTTTTAAGACATTGAATTCATCATTAATAGCAACTGCATTTGCTGTTTTAGCAGTAATTGCTGCTTCGATATCAGCTTTAGATTGGCTTAAATCACCAATATTTGATAAATCAGCTATTAGTTCATTTTGAAGTTCTGGAGAAAGGTGATCTAAAGCTTTAATTTTATTTTTTTCAACTTCAATAAAATTATTAATTGCACTAAATTTATTAACTAAATTATTTAATGTAGTTTTATTATTAGTTTTATTTAAATCTTTTAATTCACTAATAATCGTGTTTTGGGTAGCTACTGGTAAATTAGTTAAAGTTTGGATACTAGTTTCTGCAGCAGTAATATTATTATTACCATTTAATGCTCCAGCTGCATCATTAGCAGGTTTTAAAATATTAGCTATTTCAACAGATTTGTTAAATAAATCATCATTAGTGAATTTAGCTCTTAGTGATGTAACTTCAGTATCAAAAGTAGTTTTTAAATCATCATTTGCCACTTTATAATTGGCTGAATTTTTCATTTCATCAAATTGGGTAATTCTTGTTTGAATTGTTGCTACGTCAGTTAAGGTTTGAGTTACCTGATCAATAACTTCTTGTAATTTTTCGTAAGATGTTACATTATTAGATGCGGTTTTAATTGCTGCTTTTGTTGCGTCATTCAATGTATTTCAAGGCTCTGTTTCCAATTTGTCGATTACTTCTTTAATTTTTGTATCACCATTTAATTTAGAAAATGCATTATAAATGTTTTCCACTGCTGTTTTAATTGTATCAATATCATTAGTAATTAGTTTTTTGCCATCAACATTAAAGCTGCTACCTAATGTTGTATCTGTAATGTCACCTAAAACTGATTTAAGTGCAGTTAGTACTTCTTGATCAATAGTTGCTAAATTTTCTGTAACATCATGCTTTTTATTTCCAATTTCAGTAGTATATTGTTTTAAAGCTTCTTTTAATTTTGTAAATTCTTGATCTAGTGAGTTATTTAAAGTTGTATTAGTAGTAACAATTTCATTAATTTTTGCTGTTGCTGTTGCTTCATCAATATCACTGATATTAATTTTACCTAAATCTTCTATTGCTTTATCTTTAGTTGTTTGAATTAAATGGTTTAAGCTATTAATATCATTTTTAGCAGCTTTAATTTTTGTATCAATAGTAGAAAATAAATTTTTAGCGGCAGTTAATTTATCTTTAGAATCAATTTTACCTAAATTTTTTAAATTAGTTTCAGCAGCTCTTCTTTGCTCTTCACTTAAATTATCTAAGGCTTGAACAGCAATAAGGGCAGTTGATAAATTACTATTACCATTTAGCTTGCTTTCAGCAATTGCTTCGGTGGAATCACCTAAATCACTAAGTGCTGTTGTTCTTATTGCATCATCAAATAAATCTTGTTTTAAATGATCTTCTAAATTTTTAATAATTGCATCAAACTCAGCTTGTTTTTCTTGATCAGCTAATTTGTAATTGGCTTGATCTTTTATTGCATTTAATTTTTCAATTCTTTGTTTGATTTGCTCAATAGCACTAGCTGTAGCATCAATTTTTGTTTCAAGATTTTCTAATTCTGTTAATGAGCTTGCCTTGTTGATTTCGTCTTTGATATCAGTTACTGCACTTGTAGGTAATTTTGTAAATTCTGGTGTGGTGTCCAATTTTGTTTCTAAATCTGTTTTTTTCTTAGAGATTTTATCTGCCAAAACAGTTTCACCATTTAATTCGGTCTTAGCAGTTTCAATTTTTCTAGCTACTTCACTTGCTTTAGCAGATAACTCATCTAGCAAAGCGTTTATATCTGAAGTAACAGAAGTTGAACCAATTTTTAAACTATTAATTTTATAACCTTTTGTTAGTTCTGAAGGTTTTGTTATACTTGGTTTTATAATTTCATTTAAAGCTGAAAATACTGCATTATTTTGCTCATTTTTATTATCGGCTTCATCATATTTAGTTGTTCCAATTGTATTTACATAATCATTAAACTTGCTTTCAATTTCATTTTTATATTTGGCATTTAAAGCTATAGCCTTGTTTTTGATGCTATTAACTTTAATTTCAAAAGCAGCTTCATTCTCAGTTGCATTTGTTTTATCTAAAGCTTTTAAGGCTTCATTAATTTTTTGAATTAAAGCTGGTGATAAATTATCTAGTTTTTCAACTTCTTCAACTGTTTTGTTTACTAAACTAGTTTTTTTAGCTTCTAAAATTATGTTATCAATTTCTTTTTGAACTTCTTCAGCTGTAACATTACTAATATTAATTTTGCCTAATTGATTTTTTAGAGACGAACTTTCTAAAGTAGTTAAATTCGCAATTCCATCAAGCGTTGTTTTTGCTGAACCTAATTTATCATTAATAGCTGCAAATAAGGCTTCATTATCGGTTAAATAACTTTTAGAAGCGGCTTTAGTTTCATCTTTTAATTTAGCTTTAGCTTGAGTTTTTTGCTCAGTACTTAAATGCGTTAAGCCATCAATTCTATCTTTAGCTGCATTAAGGTTTTCATTTCCGTTTAATGACAATGAATCTGCTTCAGTTAATGTTAATTCTGCAGCATTAACTTTTGCTGTATCGAATAAATTTTGTTTTAAATGATTTTTTAAATCATCTATCACCTTATCATATTTAGCTTTTTTATCATTGTCAGCTAAATTAAAATTTAATGGATAATCAGTTTTAGCTTTTTCTAATTCAGCAATTTTGTCATTTATTTTTTTAATAACGTCTTTAGCTGCAAGAATTTTGTGATCAAGTTCATTTAATTCTTCTAAACCAGCTTTGGTAATAGAAATATTATCAATTGTATTTTTGATTGTGTTTTTAGCATCTATATTTAATGAATCAAATTCTCGATTATTATTTAATAAGTCATTTAATTCTTTTTGCTTTGCAGTAATTTTAGCATTTAAAATAGTTTCACCATTTAAATCAGCTTTAGCCTTACTAATTTTTTCCACCACTGCGGTGACTCTGTTAGTTAAATTATCTAATAAAGCCGGGATATCAGCAGCATCAGATTTTGAATCAATTTTTAATTCACTAATTGAGTGTGAATTAGTTAAAGTTGCTGGTTTTGTTAAATTAGGATTAGCTAATTCATTTAAAGCGTTAAAAACATTAGTATTTTGTGCTTCTTGATTTGTTGCTTCATCATATTTTACAGTCCCAATTGTGCTTAAATATTCATTAAATTTAGGCTCTATTTTATTGGCATATGCAGCATTTAATGCTTTAGCTTTGTTTACGATTTCATCAATCTTTGTTTTAAAATTAATTTCAAACTCACTTGCTTGAGTTTTATCAAAACCATTTAACTTTGCTTTAATTTTTTCAATTAAAGCAGTTGATAAATGGGTTAATGCAGCTAATTCTTTGACAGCTTCATTAACTCAAGCCGTCTTTTTAGCTTCTAGTTTAATATCATCAATTTTTGTTTTTGCTTGTTCAGCTGTAACATCACTAATATTAATTTTCCCAAGTTTATCAATAAAGCTTGTTTTTTCTGCGCTAGTTAAATTATCAATTGCATCAATTGCAATTTTAGCATTTTTGATTTTATCATCAATGTCATTAAATAATGTTTTTGCCTCGGATAAAGCAGTTTTGGAATCAATTTTTGTTGGATCCGAAATTTTATTTATAGCTTGGTTTTTTTGATCAGAACTTAAGTTATCTAATTTGCCAATTTCTGTTTTTAAATCAGCTAAATTATCATTACCATTTAATTCATTTTTAGCTGCTTCAGCTGCGCTAATTAAATTAGTAAATGTGTTCAGAGGGGTATTTAAAATATCGGCATTCTTTGTAATTTCTTCTTTTAAAGCAATTAAACTATCATTAAATTTACTTTTTTTATCATCATCAGCTAATTTATAATTAATATCATTTTTATAAGGCTCTAACTCATTTGTCTTATCTTTTAATTTTTTAAATTCTGTTGCAACGTTAAAAGCTTTTGCGTCTAATGAATCTAATGCATTAGATGTTGTTGCGGTGTTAATTTGATTGTTAATCGCTTGCTTTGTTGCTTCATTTAAATCATTTAGAGGGCTATTTAACAATTTATTTCTAGATTCTTGTTTACGTTTATTTAACAAACCATCTAAATTATTGATTGCTGATGTCGCATTCGAAATCAATGTATCTAATGATTCTATAGTTTCATCATAAATATTGTCAGTAGAAACTTTTGTTTGCAAAGAATTTAAAGCATTATCAAAATTATTTTTAGCACCTGGGGAAGACGCTAAAGTGTACTTTTCATTTGTTTTTAAAGCTTCCATTTCAGTAATTTTTGCTTTTAAACTACTAATTTTATTAGCTAATTGTCTAGATTTTAATTCAATAGAATTTAGCGCATCAGGTGTAGAAGCGGCATCAATTCTTGACTCAATTGCTTCTATTGTTTTTGTATTCAATTGGTTAAAAGGGTTAGAAATTAATTTTAATTTTAACTCCTTTTTTTCTTTATTTAAAATATTTAATTCATTTGCTTCTTTTTCAATCGGATTTACTATACTTTGAAAAACAGCCAATGATTCACTACTATTATCGATATCAAGACCATCTAATTTATCTATAAAATTTTTCTTTTCATTAGGGGTTAAATCCGAGAAATCGTTATTGATAAATTCCTTAACCTTATCAATCACTTCTTGCTTTTGTTTTTTTAAATTTTCCTCACCATTTAAAGCATTAAATGTGTTAATTATGTTATTTTTTCATTCAGTTATTGATGATAAATTTCTACTGGATGTATTGGAACTTTGATTCAGAGCATTAGTGATTGCATTTTCAAAATTTCTTTTTTTAGCATCATCTGCATCAGTGTATTTTAAAAAAGTTTTTTTGTTATTATACTCAATTGCAGTATCTTTTAATTGTTTCATTACTGAATTTAAAGTATTCATTTGATTATACAAAGTGTTTAATGTGTTTAAAAAATTATCATCAATATTATTTATTTTATCGCTATCAAAATTTTTAGAATTTTCTAATGTTTTTATTGAACGAAATACGTCATTAGTAAGATAAAAACTTTTTTGAGATCTTGTTAAATTTGTTAAAGTTTCTAATTTTTGCTTAGCCTCATTTATGAAACCATTTAATGCATTTCAAGTAGTATATAATCTTATTTTTTGAGCCTTAACGTTAGCAACATTGACTTCATCATAGCTTGCTGTAACTACTCTTTCTTCAATTTCTTTTAAGGCTGTATTATAATCCGTTTTTAAACCACTATCAGCGCTACCATAATGAGGATAAAATTTGTTAGATGGATTAGAAATTATATTTTTGGATGAATTAAGTAATTCTCTCATTTCCTTCATTAAACGATCAACAGCAATTGCATCACTTCGATTATATTCTCATGTTTTTGTTGAAAATACTTCTTTTTGCGAATATGTTAAATATATTGTATTAGCATTAATTCAATCTCTAACATTTTCACCATGATGTCATTCCCCTTCAGCATATCCAATTGCAGAGAAAGAAAAAATAGATAACGCTAAAGGCGTTGTAGATAAAACAAATATTGATGATTTTTTAAAAAAAAATTTTTTGGTAATTTTCATTAAAACCTTCTTATATAAAAATTTATTAATTTAATTCAATTTAAAAAATGAGAAACAAATATTACATTAAAAAACATTAATTATTATTAATATATAACTAAATGTAATAAAAATTAATACGGGAATTTATTTAAATATATGTAAACATTTTAATATATATATATATATAAAGCAATAGAAACAAAAAAGTGCAAATACTTAATATTTTTCAGAAAATTTTATCATTTTTTAATTTTTTTTAGTTAAAAAATAATTAAGAAAAATATCCCTAATTGTAATAAATATACTTAGGAATATTCTAATTTTATGTTTGATTATTTATTTTTTTTATTTTTACTACGTTTTCTCAAAATAAATCCAAATATTGCTATCGGAACAATTGCTAATAATGAAAATAATAAATACAGTTTATTATTTTTTGTAACCTTAGATTCGGTTGGCTGAGTTTGTGGTTTAGTAACGATTTGTGGAGTTATGGGATTGGTTGGGACAATTTCAGAATTGCGTTCTGAATTAGGTTTATTTGAAATTTGTGCCATTTTGTTAGCTTCAAAAGTTGCGTTAACTAATCTAGTTTTTCAATCATTTTGATTTGGTTGAATTTTATTAATCATTTCCTCAAGACTTTGTTTATTAGTTGCTGATAAAGTTTTATATTTATCAGTTGTAGAAATTTCCTTTAAAGTGTCAGACTTAGCTTTTTCAACTTCACGATTCCCGTTTAGTTCCGCAATTGCTGATTGAATTGCAACTAAAGTAGCATCAACTTGAGCGGCATTAAGACCATGTTTAAAAGTGTTACTTGTTGTAACTTGACTAGCATCGCTAACCGGACTTGATAAGATACTATTAATTAAATTCACAATTTTTGCATCTTGAGTAGCATTATTAGTTGCTGCTGTAAAAGTTGGAGTTTGCTTAACTGATAAATAATTGTCAAGATCTGTTTTAAATTTAGCAAATTTGGCATTTAAATCAAAGGCAGTTTCAACAACTTTATTAGAATTTTCGATATTTTCATTTTTTGGTTTTGATAAATCAATATTGGCAATTTCTTCTTTTAGTTCATTTTTAGTTGTGTTATCTAAATTTGATAATTTATCAATTGTTTCTTTATTTACCTCAATTGCTTTATTCATTTCTTCTAAATCTTTAACTCTTTGATTTAAATCGGCTAGTGAAGTGGTTGGTAAATTATCACGTGCTCGATCACGCTGTGGTTTAGGAATGTGAATAAAAGTATCAACTTTGTCTTGAGCAGCTTTTAAGTTTTGCTCTCCATTTAAAGCGGCAATAGCTTTTTCGGCTTCAATTTTATCTTCAGCAGATTGAGTTTTTGCTGTTGCTTCTAATAAATTAGTTGCTTTTAAATCTTGTAATTTTTTTAGAACAGCATCTAGTGCTTGTTGTTTTTCTGGATCAGCAACACTGTAATTTGTAGTTGCCTTAGCTGCTTCCAATGCTTTAATGGTCTCATCAATTTCTTTTAAAGTGTCAAGAGCAGCCGTTGCTTTTTGATCAACATCATTAACTTGCGCCATAAATTCAGCATCTGTTACTTCTTGTTTAATTGCATTTTTTGTTGCTTCGCTAAAAGTACTAAATTCACCATCAACTTCAGTTTTTTTTGTAACTTTTTCTTTTAAATCTGCAAGATTCTCATTTCCATCTAGCGCAGATAAAGCTTGTCTAATTTGCTCAGTGGCTGCTTCAACTTGCTCAGCACTAATATTTGTTTTAATATCACCTAATAAATCTTGGGTTGGTTCTGGTGTGGTTGTTGCATCTAAAACAGAAGCAGTGGCATCAGCCACCTTTTGATCTTGAGCTGTTTTGATAGATTCAGTAGCATCCACATAATTTGCTTTAGTCATTTCTGCTTTATAAGCATCATAAGCAGCTTTTAAATCCCCATATTTACTATCAACATTAGTTGCTTTAGCTTCAACTGCAGCAATTTTAGCTTCTATAGTTGCTTGGTCTGCATTAATGTCAATTGTTTTTGCTTCAGCAATATAAGTGTCTTTAGCAGCTTGTGAAAGGTGTTCTAAATTATTAATAATAGTTAAAGTTTGGCCAACTTTAGTATCAATTGCACTAAATTTAGCTGTTGCGGCATCTAATGCTTCCTTATCAGGGTATTTAGCAATGTTATCTAAATCAGTTGCAATTGCTGTTTTAGTATCTGATAATAAATGGATTAAACCGCCAATTATTGTTTTAGCAGCAGCTAAATTTTCATTTCCATCCAAAGCTTCTTTAGTGGCACCCACATCTGTAATTGATTTTTGAGCTTCAGCGCGAATTGTATCATCATACAAGTTTTTAGTTAATTTATCTTTTAAATTTGTAAGCGCTACATCAAAAGCCTGTTTTTCAGCTTCGCTAGCTAATTTATAATCTTTGTCTTCTTTATAATTTTCTAACTCAGCAATTTTTGCCACTAAAGCATCGTGAACATCCAAAGCTTGACTTGCTTTGGTATCAATTGCATTTATTTCAGCTTTAGTATCATTTTCTGGTTTATCTAAGTCAGCTAAAATAGCATTTTTAGTATCATCATTTAATTTATTGTAAATTCCATTAGCATCATTAACTTTAGCTTTAACTTTGTCTTTTTCTTGATCAACTTGTGATAACCCATTTAACGAAGCAAGAGCATCCTTGATTTTATTAATTGCTTGTTCTGCTGATGCTAAAGTTGTTCCGGTTTTGTATGTTTCATTTGTCAATTCTTCTAAATCTGATTCAACATTTGAATAAGTTTTATCTTTTAAAACTAATTCTAAAGCTGCTTTTACCTTATCATTTTGCGCGGTTTTATTTTCATCTGTAGCTTCAGTATATTTTGATTCAGGGAAAATTGATTTATAACTTGCCACTGCTGTTTTTAATTCATCAAACTTAGCATTAATTGCTTGAGCTTCATCAATCAAACTTTGAATTTTAGCTTCAGTTGCACTTTGCTCAGCTTCAACATCAATATTAGCTATTTTTGTTTTGAACTCATTTTGTAGCTCTTGAGATAAGTGATCTAATTTTTCAATTTCTGTATTTGCATCACCAATTTTTGTGTTAATTGCACTAAATTTTGCAACTAATTTATCTAATTTATCCTTACTATCAATTTCAGCTAAATTATTAATTTTAGAAGTTATTGAGTTGCGTTGGGTTGACTCTGGAATATTTGTTAATCCATTAACATCAGCTAGTGCTTTTGTTTTATTATTATCACCATCTAATGCAGTATGTGCATTTTTTAATGGTTCTAAAATTGTTACCATTTCAGCCGGAGTTTTATTGTAAAGATCTTCTGAAGTTAATTTTGATTCTAGTTCTGTTAATTTTGCATCAAATTCAGTTTTTTTAGCTGTATCAGCTAGCTTGTAATTTGCTGTATCTTTGACAGCTTTCATATTAAAATTTTCAGTTATGATTGCTTGATTATCAATTATGGCTTGATTAGCTTTTGTCACAACACCTTGAAGTTTGTCATAAGATGTTGTTGCTTCAGCTGCAATTTTAATTGATTCTTTTGTAGCCTCATTTAATGTATTTCAAGGAGTTTCATTTAATTTATTAGTAACTTTTTTAATCTCGGTGTCACCATTTAATTTTGATAAAGCTGTTTCAATATGCGAAATTGCAGTGTCAAGAGTAGACAAATCGTTAGTTATCAATTTTTTGCCATCAACATTATAATGATTAGTTAATGATGTATCTGTAAAATCGATTAAAACTTTTCTTAGTTCATCTAAAATACCTTGATCAATATTATTAACATTTTGAGTAACATCGTGTTTTTGGTCGCCGATTGTATCAGTATATTTTTTTAACACTTCTTTTAATTTATTTAATTTTTCTTCCAATGAAGTATTTAATGTTGTAGCTTGATTAACAATAGCATCAATTGCTATTTGTGCTGTATCAGTTGTTAAATTGGTAATATCAATTTTTTCTAATTCTACAATGTATTTATCTTTCGTTTCTCTTGTTAAGTGCGATAAATTTTCAATAGCATCTTTGGCAGTTTTTAATTTAGAATCAATTGTAGATAATGTTGCTTTAGCTTCGTGTAATTTTACTCTATTGTCAATTTTTGCAAAATCTTTTAATTTATTTTCAGCTTGTATTTTTTGAGCATTACTTAAATTAGATAAAGCTTTTGTATCATTAATAGTTTGATCTAAATTATTATCCCCATTTAATTTACTATTAGCAAGCTCATCAGTTGTAGAATTAACAAGATTTAAAGCAGTATCTTTTTTAGTAGTATTAAATAAATCTTGTTTTAACTGATCTTTTAAGTCATCAATTAATTTATCAAAAACTTTTTGATTAGCATCATCTGCCAGTTTGTAATTTTTATCAGCTTTTTTAGCTTCTAAATCAGTAATTTTATCATTAAGTTTTTTAACAACTTCTTCCGCTCCATTAATTTTTGGTTCAAGCACATTTAATTTATCTAAATCTGTTTTGGTATTACCCACTCCATTAATTGTAGTTAAGATATCATCTTTAACATTTTGGTCTAGTTTTTCAAATTTAGAATTGTCATTCACTAAATCTGTTAGTTCTTTTTTCTTTTTAGCAATGTTCTCAACCAAAACTGTTTCACCATTTAAATCTGTTTTAGCTTTATTAATTTTAGTAACTGCATCATCAGCATTATTGTTTAATTCATTTAGTAATGTTATTAAATCTTTAGAAGCATCTTCTATTCCAGCTCCAATTTTTAAAGTATCAATATTTTCAGTATTTGTTAATGGCGAAGGTGCTGCGACTGTTGGAGTAAAAACTTTACTTAAAGAACTATAAACAATATTATTTTGCTCATCTTTATTTGTAGCTTCATCATATTTAGTTGTTCCAACTGTTGCAACATAATCATTAAATGCTTTAACAATTCCGCTAGTTGTATCTCCAAATTTATTATTTAAAGTTTTGGCTTGATTTATAATTTCATTAATTTCAGTTTTAAAGGATGCTTCATTTTCTCTGACATTAGTTTTATCAAAGCCATTTAATTCATTCTTAATTTTTTCAATTAATTTATCATCTAAGTGACTTAAAACATCTAACTCATTTAAAGCTGCATTTATTAAGTCTGTTTTTTTAGCTTCTAATGTAATTTCATTAATTTTGGCTTTAGCTTGTTCTTCAGTAATATTGCTAATGTTAATTGCATCCAATTTTGCTATAAGTTCTGATTTTTCAGTTGATGTTAAATTACTTATTGCATCAAAAGCTATTTTAGCTTTGCCAAGTTCGCTATCAATATTAGTAAATAGCGTTTTAGCTGCTGTTAAAGCTGATTTAGAATCAACTTTAGTTAAATCAGAAACCTTATTTGTTGCTTGCGTTTTTTGTGAAGGACTTAAATGATTTAAATTATTAGTGATTTCCTTTTTAACTACTTCTAAGTTTTCTTCCCCATTTAAAGCTGCTTTTGCTTTAGTTGCTTTTGTAACTAAATCATTAAGTGTAGCAGGATCTACATCTAGTATATTTGCTGCTTTAGATGCTTCAGTTTTTAAAGCTGCTAAACTTGTATCAAAGTCACTTTTTTTATTATTAGGAGCTAAGTCATCTGATAATTTATAATCAGTATCTGCCTTGTATGCTTCTAGTTCAACAACCTTATCTTTTAAAGTTTTAAATGCTGTAGCAATATTTAAACCTTTAGCATCTAATGCATCTAGTGTTGAATCATTAGTTGCAGCGTTAATCGCTTCTTCAATTGTTTTTTTTGTTTCTTCATTTAATTCAGTTAGTGGTGATCTAGCTAATTTATCTCTTGATTCTTGCTTACGCTTATTCAATAAACCATCTAAAGTATTAGTTTTACTTGTTCCATCACTAATAAAACCTTGTAAAGTTGTAGCTGTTTCATCATAAATATTATCAGTGCCTACTTTAGCTTCTAGTGTTGCTAAAGCTGTATCAAAAGCATTTTTTTTATCAATTGAGGCTAAAGTATACTTTTCAGTTGCTTGGGCATTTTTCATTTTAGCGATTTCTGATTTTAAATCATCAATTTTATTAGATAATTCAGTTGCTTTAGCTTCAATTGGAACTAAATCATCAATATTATTAACGGTTTCAATTTTAGCTTCAAATGCTTTGATAGTTTCACTATTTAATTTAAAAGGCTCATTTTTTAATTTTGCTTTTAAATTAGCTTTAGCTTTATTTAAATCATTTAAAGTTTTAGCTTCTGTTTTAATTGGAGTTATTTTGGTTTCAAAATTATCCAATATTTCTGTAGTATCATTAACATCAAGGTTGTCAAGACGATCAGAAAAAGTTTTAATTTCATCTGTTGATAAATGAGTTAAATCTTCAATTGCTTTTTTAGCTTCATTAACTTTTTGTTGCTTTTGATTTTTTAAATTTTCTTCACCATTTAATTTTCCAAAAGCTGTATTAATTGCATCAATTGCAGCTTGAACTTTAGTTCCTGTAGTTGCTATAAGTTTAATACTCTCAATACTTGTTCTATTATTTATGGAATCTAATTTTGGGTTGCCTATAACGAGATTAATAGCATTAATAACATCATTATCTAATTTGGTATTATTTGTAGCAAGGTTGTGACTAACTTTACCAATTTCATTAGTATATTCTTTTAATTTTGCTTTCAAAGCATCAAACATATTGTTTGCAGCTTGAAGATCTGTTTTTATTTTATCAAACGCATTTTTATTAGGTGTTTCGGTAGGGTTTTCTATTTTTACTTTTGTCTCTGATTTTGTTGTGTCATCAATGTTTGTTAATGCTGTATTAATAAAATTTTCAGCTTCCGTTTTATTTTGTTGTCCATTTAAATTATTTTTAGCTTTTTCAGCAGCAGTTATTAAATCACTAAAATCTGATTTTGAAAAATCGCTTCAGAGTCTTACTTCTCTTCCATTTTTTGCATGATTTAATTTGTTTTTTAAAAAATCAACTTTTGTGTCAAAATCTGTTTTTAGAGCATTATCAGCTAATCTATAATTCACTTCCGAAGATCTATCTGTTTTATATTTTTCTAATTCATCTAATCTGTTTTTTGCATTAGAATATTCAACGCCTATTTCATAAAGTTTTAATTCAATAGAATTAAGTTGTGTACTATTTTTTGCAGCATCAATTTCATCTGTAATTAATTTTAATATTGCAGAATTTCATTCATTAAAAGGTGCATTTCTTAGTTTGTTTTTTAAGGCGCTTTTTTTAAATTTGATTGCTCAATCCAATTCATTAAATTTATCTATTATATTTTGTCTTAGTTCTTTTATTTTTTCAGGGTTTATTTCATTATCAACATTTTTAGCTGAATCAATAGCTGCATCAAAAGCATTTTTTTTATCTTGTGAAGAGAAATTATAATCAATATTTCTTTTTTTTGGCTCATATTCATTAATTGTAGATTGCAAATTGCTCATTGCTTGATCTAAAAGAAGAGCATTTGTATTAATTTGATCAAATTTTTTGACATACTCTTCGGTTATATTATCACTATTTCGACCTAATCCAGAATTATATGCCGCTAAAGCTTTAGAGTTTAAAACATTTTTTTGCGCAGTTTTTAGATGAGTTTTTCATGAAATTTCACTTTTAGTATTAGTTAAATATCCCCCAATTTGATTTCATGCTTCTAAAAGATTTCCAGCTTGAGATTCAACTTGACCAAAATAAAGATTATCCGTTTCTTTTAAATACTTTTTAGTTGCATCAATTATAGCTTCCAAGTCATTACGCTTTCCCACTTCGGCCATACCAAAATTGCTAAAAAATTCATTAGAAGAATTTTCTATAGTATTTTTAATTTTATTATTAATATCTGTTAGTCAATGCATTCTGTTGTTCAATCCACTAATTTGTGAGGGTCTAAAATGGTCTCAAGAAATTTTGTTAAGTTGATTATCATTTAAATAATTAAATTTCATTCTTATTGCTCAATCTTTGGCAGATTCCCCAACATTAGCTGCACCTATTAAATTATCATCAGGATAAACACCTACAGGATAAGAAGAAACAGCTAATGAAGAAAATAATGGAATTGAAAATAAAGCTAATGAGCTTGTTATTTTTAATGTTTTTTTTGTTTTTGATTTATTTTTTTCCATAAAAACTCCTTTTAAAAATATTTATTTTTAAATAAAAAATATATTATAAAGTGATTATAAGTTTTAATAATTTATATAAATAAATATCTTTTAATTTAAAATACAAAAATATTTTTTATGAAGCAAATCCAATATTAATTTAGTAAATTTTAATATATATATATATATATATATATATATAAAGATATTAGTGCATAAGTTTTAAAATAATTTTTATTTTGTAGAAAATTTTTAGTAAATTTAAACTTTTTATTTTAAAAAAATTCAAAAAAATATTCCCAGTTACAAAAATGTAATTAGGAATATTTTAATTAAAATTTTATTTATTCATTTTTTTTGTTTTGCGACGTTTTCTTAAAATGAATCAGAAAATACTAATCGGAACAATTGCTAATAATGAAAATAATAAATATAGTTTATTATTTGTTCTCACCTTGAATTCGGTTGGTGGAGTTTGTGGTTTAGTAACGATTTGTGAAGTTATGGGATTGGTTGGGACAATTTCAGAATTGCGTTCTGAATTAGGTTTATTTGAAATTTGTGCCATTTTGTTAGCTTCAAAAATTGCGTTAACTAATCTAGTTTTTCAATCATTTTGATTTGGTTGAATTTTATTAATCATTTCTTCAAGATTTTGTTTATTAGTTGCTGATAAAGTTTTATATTTATCAGTTGTAGAAATTTCCTTTAAAGTGTCAAACTTAGCTTTTTCAACTTCATGATTCCCGTTTAGTTCCACAATTGCTGATTGAATTGCAACTAAAGCAGCATCAACTTGAGCGGCATTAAGACCATGTTTAAAAGTGTTGCTTGTTGTAACTTGACTAACATCGCTAACCGGAGTTGATAAGATACTATTAATTAAATTTACAATTTTTGCATCTTGAGTAGCACTATTAGTTGCTGCTGTAAAAGTTGGAGTTTGCTTAACTGATAAATAATTATCAAGATCTGTTTTAAATTTAGCAAATTTGGCATTTAAATCAAAGGCAGTTTCAACAACTTTATTAGAATTTTCGATATTTTCATTTTTTGGTTTTGATAAATCAATATTGGCAATTTCTTCTTTTAGTTCATTTTTAGTTGTGTTATCTAAATTTGATAATTTATCAATTGTTTCTTTGTTTACCTCAATTGCTTTATTCATTTCTTCTAAATCTTTAACTCTTTGATTTAAATCGGCTAGTGAAGTGGTTGGTAAATTATCATGCGCTTGATCACGCTGTGGTTTAGGAATGTGAATAAAAGTATCAACTTTATCTTGAGCAGTCTTTAAGTTTTGCTCTCCATTTAAAGCGGTAATAGCCTTTTCAGCTTCAATTTTTTCTTCTGCGGATTGAGTTTTTGCTGTTGCTTCTAATAAATTAGTTGCTTTTAAATCTTGTAATTTTTTTAGAACAGCATCTAGTGCTTGTTGTTTTTCTGGATCAGCAACACTGTAATTTGTAGTTGCCTTAGCTGCTTCCAATGCTTTAATGGTCTCATCAATTTTTTTTAAAGTGTCAAGAGCAGCCGTTGCTTTTTGATCAACATCATTAACTTGCGCCATAAATTCAGCATCTGTTACTTCTTGTTTAATTGCATTTTTTGTTGCTTCGCTAAAAGTACTAAATTCACCATCAACTTCAGTTTTTTTTGTAACTTTTTCTTTTAAATCTGCAAGATTCTCATTTCCATCTAGCGCAGATAAAGCTTGTCTAATTTGCTCAGTGGCTGCTTCAACTTGCTCAGCACTAATATTTGTTTTAATATCACCTAATAAATCTTGGGTTGGTGCTGGTGTGGTTGTTACATCTAAAACAGAAGCAGTGGCATCAGTCACCTTTTGATCTTGAGCTGTTTTGATAGATTCAGTAGCATCCACATAATTTGCTTTAGTCATTTCTGCTTTATAAGCATCATAAGCAGCTTTTAAATCCCCATATTTAATATCAACATTAGTTGCTTTAGCTTCAACTGCAGCAATTTTAGCTTCTATAGTTGCTTGGTCTGCACTAATGTCAATTGTTTTTGCTTCAGCAATATAAGTGTCTTTAGCAGCTTGTGAAAGGTGTTCTAAATTATTAATAATAGTTAAAGTTTGGCCAACTTTAGTATCAATTGCACTAAATTTAGCTGTTGCGGCATCTAATGCTTTCTTATCAGGGTATTTAGCAATGTTATCTAAATCAGTTGCAATTGCTGTTTTAGTATCTGATAATAAATGGATTAAACCGCCAATTATTGTTTTAGCAGCAGCTAAATTTTCATTTCCATCCAAAGCTTCTTTAGTGGCACCCACATCTGTAATTGATTTTTGAGCTTCAGCGCGAATTGTATCATCATACAAGTTTTTAGTTAATTTATCTTTTAAATTTGTAAGCGCTACATCAAAAGCCTGTTTTTCAGCTTCGCTAGCTAATTTATAATCTTTGTCTTCTTTATAATTTTCTAACTCAGCAATTTTTGCCACTAAAGCATCGTGAACATCCAAAGCTTGATTTGCTTTGGTATCAATTGCATTTATTTCAGCTTTAGTATCATTTTCTGGTTTATCTAAGTCAGCTAAAATAGCATTTTTAGTATCATCATTTAATTTATTGTAAATTCCATCAGCATCATTAACTTTAGCTTTAACTTTGTCTTTTTCTTGATCAACTTGTGATAACCCATTTAACGAAGCAAGAGCATCCTTGATTTTATTAATTGCTTGTTCTGCTGATGCTAAAGTTGTTCCAGTTTTGTATGTTTCATTTGTTAATTCTTTTAAATCTGATTCAACATTTGAATAAGTTTTATCTTTTAAAACTAATTCTAAAGCTGCTTTTACCTTATCATTTTGCGCGGTTTTATTTTCATCTGTAGCTTCAGTATATTTTGATTCAGGGAAAATTGATTTATAACTTGCCACTGCTGTTTTTAATTCATCAAACTTAGCATTAATTGCTTGAGCTTCATCAATCAAACTTTGAATTTTAGCTTCAGTTGCACTTTGCTCAGCTTCAACATTGATGTTGACAATTTTTGTTTTAAACTCATCTTGCAATTCTTGAGATAAGTGATCTAATTTTTCGATTGCTGTATTTGCAACACCAATTTTTGTATTAATTGCACTAAATTTTGCAACTAATTTATCTAATTTATCCTTACTATCAATTTCAGCTAAATTATTAATTTTAGAAGTTATTGAGTTGCGTTGGGTTGACTCTGGAATATTTGTTAATCCATTAACATCAGCTAGTGCTTTTGTTTTATTATTATCACCATCTAATGTAGCATAAGCATTTTTTAGCGGTTCTAAAATTATTGCAATTTCAGCCGAAGTTTTATTGTAAAGATCTTCTGAAGTTAATTTTGATTCTAGTTCTGTTAATTTTGCATCAAATTCAGTTTTTTTAGCTATATCAGCTAGCTTGTAATTTGCTGTATCTTTGACAGCTTTCATATTAAAATTTTCAGTTATGATTGCTTGATTATCAATTATGGCTTGATTAGCTTTTGTCACAACACCTTGAAGTTGGTCATAAGATGTTGCTGCTTCAGCTGCAATTTTAATTGATTCTTTTGTAGCCTCATTTAATGTATTTCAAGGAGTTTCATTTAATTTATTAGTAACTTTTTTAATCTCGGTGTCACCATTTAATTTTGATAAAGCTGTTTCAATATGCGAAATTGCAGTGTCAAGAGTAGGCAAATCGTTGGTTGTTAATTTTTTGCCATCAATATTATAAGGATTAGTTAATGATGTATCTGTAAAATCAATTAAAACTTTTTTTAATTCATCTAAAATAGTTTGATCAATATTATTAACATTTTGAGTAACATCGTGTTTTTGGTCGCCGATTGTATCAGTATATTTTTTTAACACTTCTTTTAATTTAGTTAATTTTTCTTCCAATGAAGTATTTAATGTTGTAGCTGGATTAACAATAGCATCAATTGCTATTTGTGCTGTATCAGTTGTTAAATTGGTAATATCAATTTTTTCTAATTCTACAATGTATTTATCTTTCGTTTCTCTTGTTAAGTGCGATAAATTTTCAATAGCATCTTTGGCAGTTTTTAATTTAGAATCAATTGTAGATAATGTTGCTTTAGCTTCGTGTAATTTTACTCTATTGTCAATTTTTGCAAAATCTTTTAATTTATTTTCAGCTTGTATTTTTTGAGCATTACTTAAATTAGATAAAGCTTTTGCATCATTAATAGTTTGATCTAAATTATTATTCCCATTTAATTTACTATTAGCAAGCTCATCAGTTGTAGAATTAACAAGATTTAAAGCAGTATCTTTTTTAGTAGTATTAAATAAATCTTGTTTTAACTGATCTTTTAAGTCATCAATTAATTTATCAAACGCTTTTTGATTAGCTTCATCTGCTAATTTGTAATTTTTATCAGCTTTTTTAGCTTCTAAATCAGCAATTTTATCATTAATTTTTTTGACAACTTCTGCAGCTGCATTAATTTTTGGTTCAAGCACATTTAATTTATCTAAATCTTTTTTGGTATTACTCACTCCATTAATTGTAGCTAAAATAGTATCCTTAACATCTTGAGCTAATTCCCCAAATTTAGAAGCATCATTTATTAAATCGCTTAGTTCTTTTTTCTTTTTTGCGATATTATCAGCCAAAACTGTTTCACCATTTAAATCTTTTTCAGCCTTATTAATTTTAGCTACTGCATCATCAGCATTAGTGTTTAATTCATTTAGTAATGTTATTAAATTTTTAGAAGCATCATTTATGCCGGCTCCAATTTTTAAACCATCAATATTTTCAGAATTTGTTAGTAAGGCAGGTACTATAATTGTAGGAGTAAAAACTTTACTTAAAGAATTATAAACAATATTATTTTGCTCATCCTTATTTGTAGCTTCATCATATTTAGTTGTCCCAACTGTTGCAACATAATCATTAAATGCTTTAACAATTCCACTAGTTGCATCTCCAAATTTATTATTCAAAGTTTTGGCTTGATTTATAATTTCGTTGATTTTAGTTTTAAGAGATGCTTCATTTTCTGTGGTATTGGTTTTATCAAAACCATTTAATTCATTCTTAATTTTTTCAATTAATTTATCATCTAAGTGACCTAACCCATCAACTTCATTTAATGCCGCATTTATTAAGCCCGTTTTTTTAGCTTCTAATATAATTTCATCAATTTCAGCTTTAGCTTGTTCTTCTGTAATGTCGCTAATGTTAATTGCACCCAATTTTGTTATAAGTTCTGATTTTTCAGTTGATGTTAAATTACTTATTGCATCAAAAGCTGTTTTAGCCTTACCAAGTTCAATATTAATATTAGTAAATAGCATTTCAGTTGCTGTTAAAGCTGATTTAGAATCAACTTTAGTTAAATCAGAAACCTTATTTGTTGCTTGAATTTTTTGGGAAGAACTTAAATGATTTAAATTATCAGCTATTTCTTTTTTAACTGCTTCTAAGTTTTCTTCCCCATTTAAAACAGCTTTTGCTTGAGTTGCTTTTGTAACTAAATCATTAAGTGTAGTAGGATTTTCATCTAAAATACTTGTTGTTTTAGTTAATTCATTTTTTAAAGCTACCACACTTGTATCAAAGCCACCTTTTTTATTATTAGGAGCTATGTCATCTGATAATTTATAATTAACATCTGCCTTGTATGCTTCTAGTTCAACAACCTTATCTTTTAAAGTTTTAAATGCTGTAGCAATATTTAAAGCTTTAGCATCTAATGCATCTAGTGTTGAATCATTAGTTGCAGCGTTAATCGCTTCTTCAATTGTTTTTTTTGTTTCTTCATTTAATTCAGTTAGTGGTGATCTAGCTAATTTATCTCTTGATTCTTGCTTACGCTTATTCAATAAACCATCTAAAGTATTAGTTTTACTTGTTCCATCACTAATAAAACCTTGTAAAGTTGTAGCTGTTTCATCATAAATATTATCAGCACTTACTTTAGCTTCTAGTGTTGCTAAAGCTGTATCAAAAGCAGTTTTTTTATCAATTGAGGCTAAAGTATACTTTTCAGTTGCTTGGGCAGTTTTCATTTTAGCGATTTCTGATTTTAAATCATCAATTTTATTAGATAATTCAGTTGCTTTAGCTTCAATTGGAACTAAATCACTAATCTTAGTAACAGCTCCAATTTTAGCTTCAATTACTGAAATAGTTGGTATATTTAATTTATTAAAAGGTGCATTTTTTAATTTTACTTTTAAATCAGCTTTAGCTTTATTTAAATCATTTAAGTTTTGTGCTTCTTTTTTAATCAAAGTTATTTTTGTTTCGAAATTATCTAATGTTTCTGTAGCATCATTAACATCAAGATTGTCAAGACGATCAGAAAAAGTTTTCTTTTCATCTGTAGATAAATTAGTTAATCCACCAATAGCTGCTTTAGCCTCATTAACTTTCTCTTGCTTTTGATTTTTTAGATTTTCTTTTCCATTTAATTTACCAAGTGCGGTATTAATTGCATCTATTGCAACTTGAACTTTGTCGCCAGTAGTTGCTATTAATTTTCGTGCATTAATATTTGTCCCATTATTAATAGAATCTAATTTTGGTGTATCTATAACTAGATTTAAATCATCAATAACACTTTTATCTAAATTAGTCACATTAGTGGCTAAAGCATGGTTAACCTGCCCGATTTCATCGGTATATTCTTTCAATTTAGTTTTTAAAGCATCAAATTTATTGTTAGCCGCTTCAAGATCAGTCTTAATCTTATTAAGTGTGGCTTTATTAGGTGTTTTAGCTGCATTATCTATTTTAGTTTCTGCTTCTGATTTTGTAGTTTCATCAATATTCGGTAATGAATTAATAATGAAATTTTTAACAGCTTCTTTGTTAGCTAGACCGTTCAAAGCATTTTTAGCGCTTTCTGCTGCTGTTGTAGTAGTGCCAAAATCAGCTTTTGAAGTATCATTTCAAAAATCTAACCCAGATGCATTTCGAGCATTTTCAAGCTTGTTTTTTAATTTGTTTAATTTTGTGTTAAAATCAAGTTTTTTAGCATCATCCGCTAAACGATAATCAATTTCTGAAGCGACATTAATTTTATATTCTTCTAAATCCTTTAACTGATCTTTTGCATTAATGTACTCCGCCCCCATTGTATCTAATTTTGATTCAATAGCAGAAAATTGACTATCTGTTGTAGCCGCTTCAATTTTATCTTCAATTTTTTTTAGTGTTGCTGGATTTCATTCATTAAATGGAGAAGTAGCTAATTTTTCTTTTAATTTAACTTTTTTATCTGAACCATCTAATGCATTAAATTTATTAATAATTTTTTGCTTTAATGTATTTATAGAATTAACATTTAACTCATTAGTTACATTTTCAGCATTTGTTATTGCATTATCAAAAGGATTTTTAGTTCTGGGCGTTGCATAGACATATTTAGCAGTCGTTTTTTTAGCTTTATATTCATTAATGGTAGCTTTTAATTCTTGCATTGCAGTTTCAAGATTATTTATCAAAGTTTCTTTTTTGCTAACTTCACTTTTATATCAATCATTAACTTTATTTACATTTTCATCTATTTTAGAATTATTTAATCTATCGACTTGTTTTTTTAATTCTTCTTTTTGTTGAGAAGTTAAGTTTGTTTTTGAATTTATTTTGGAATTTAAGTCATTAGCAAAACCATTTAATGAATTTCAAACTTTGAAGACCTTTGAACCAAATTTACTTATACTATCGTGATCTGTAGATTGACCTTGGCTAATAAATCTATTTAAAATTGCTTTTTGATCATCAAATTCTTTCTTTTTATCAGAACTTGCCAAATCATAATTTTTTTTAATTGATGCATCTGATATTAATCTGTTCATTAAAACATTGATATCTAATAATCAGTGCATTCTGTTGTTTAAACCTTTAACAAAAAATCTATTATCAATTGTGTGTGGTAACCTAGCAAGATTTCTAGTTTGTTGCGGAGTTATGTAATTATATTTTTGATCCCTAATAAATTGCTCTCAAGTAGGTTTCATAACACCTGTAACAAAATCGCTTGGATAACTAACTCCTGTGCCATGAGGATAAGAAGAAGTAATAAATGAAGCAGTTAATGGAATGGTAGATAATACAAATAAACCAGCAGTTTTTAAAATTTTATTTTTATTGGCTTTCATTATAATCTTTCTATTTTCTAAAAAATATTTTAACTTTTATTTAAACTACAACAATCAATTTAGAATAGTAACGAAAAAATTAATATAGTATTTTTAAATTTTTTTACTAATTTTTAAACACAATCTAATTGAATACTTCAAATTTTAATATATATATATATATATATAAAGGCATTAGTGCATAAGTTTTAAAATAATTTTTATTTTGTAGAAAATTTTTAGTAAATTTAAACTTTTTATTTTAAAAAAATTCAAAAAAATATTCCCAGTTACAAAAATGTAATTAGGAATATTTTAATTAAAATTTTATTTATTCATCTTTTTTGTTTTTGCGACGTTTTCCTAAAATGAATCAGAAAATACTAATCGGAATAATTGCTAACAAAGAAAATAATCAATATAGTTTATTATTTGTTGTCACCTTTAATTCGGTTGGTGGAGTTTGTGGTTTAGTATCAATTTGTGAAGTTTCAGGATTAGTTGGAGTAACTTCGGAATCGCCTTCTGAATTAGGTTTATTTGAAATTTGTGCCATTTTGTTAGCTTCAAAAGTTGCATTAACTAATCTAGTTTTTCAATCATTTTGATTTGGTTGAACCTTATTAATCATTTCTTCAAGATTTTGTTTATTAGTTGTTGATAAAGTTTTATATTTATCTGTTGTAGAAATTTCCTCTATAGTATTAGTCTTAGCGTTTTCAACTTCGCGATTTCCGTTTAGTTCAGCAATTGCAGTTTGAATTGCGGCTAAAGTAGCATCAACTTGAGCGGCATTAAGACCATGTTTAAAAGTGTTACTTGTTGTAACTTGACTAACATCGCTAACCGGACTTGATAAGATACTATTAATTAAATTCACAATTTTTGCATCTTGGTCAGCTTTATTAGTTGCTGCTGTAAAAGTTGGAGTTTGCTTAACTGATAAATAATTGTCAAGATCTGTTTTAAATTTAGCAAATCTGGCATTTAAATCAACGGCAGTTTCAACAACTTTATTAGAATTTTCAATATTTTCATTTTTTGGTTTTGATAAATCAATATTGGCAACTTCTTCTTTTAGTTCATCTTTAGTTGTTTCATTTAAATTTACTAATTTATCGATTTTTTCTTTATTTACCTCAATTGCTTTATTCATTTCTTCTAAATCTTTAACTCTTTGATTTAAATCAGCTAGTGAAGTTGTTGGTAAATTATCACGTGCTTGATCACGCTGTGGTTTAGGAATGTGAATAAAAGTATCAACTTTGTCTTGAGCAGCTTTTAAGTTTTGGTCTCCATTTAAAGCGGCAATAGCTTTTTCGGCTTCAATTTTATCTTCAGTGGATTGAGTTTTTGCTGTTGCTTCTAATAAATTAGTTGCTTTTAAATCTTGTAATCTTTTTAGAACAGCATCTAGTGCTTGTTGTTTTTCTGGATTAGCAACACTGTAATTTGTAGTTGCCTTAGCTGCTTCCAATGCTTTAATGGTCTCATCAATTTCTTTTAAAGTGTCAAGAGCAGCCGTTGCTTTTTGATCAACATCATTAACTTGCGCCATAAATTCAGCATCTGTCACTTCTTGTTTAATTGCATTTTTTGTTGCTTCGCTAAAAGTACTAAATTCACCATCAGCTTCAGTTTTTTTTGTAACTTTTTCTTTTAAATCTGCAAGATTCTCATTTCCATCTAGCGCAGATAAAGCTTGTCTAATTTGCTCAGTCGCTGCTTCAACTTGCTCAGCACTAATATTTGTTTTAATATCACCTAATAAATCTTGGGTTGGTCCTGGTGCGGTTGTTGCATCTAAAACAGAAGCAGTGGCATAAGTCACCTTTTGATCTTGAGCTGTTTTGATAGATTCAGTAGCATCCACATAATTTGCTTTAGTCATTTCTGCTTTATAAGCATCATAAGCAGCTTTTAAATCCCCATATTTACTATCAACATTAGTTGCTTTAGCTTCAACTGCAGCAATTTTAGCTTCTATAGTCGCTTGGCCTTCATTAGTCTCAATTGTTTTTGCTTCAGCGATAAAAGTGTCTTTAGCTACTTGTGAAAGGTGTTCTAAATTATCAATATTAGTTACAGTTTCGCCAACTTTAGTATCAATTGCACTAAATTTAGCTGTTGCGGCATCTAATGCTTCCTTATCACGGTATTTAGCAATGTTATCTAAATCAGTTGCAATTGCTGTTTTAGTATCGGATAATAAATGGGTTAAACCGTCAATTATTGTTTTAGCAGCAGCTAAATTTTCATTTCCATTTAAATCATCTTTAGCATTATTTGCGGCATCAATTGCAGCTTCTGTTTCTGCACGAATTGTATCATCAAATAAATTTTTGCTTACTTGTTCTTCTAATTTAGCTAGTGCAGCATCAAAAGCTTGTTTTTTATCTGGATTAGATAATTTGTAATCTTTATTATCTTTGTATTCTTTTAATTCAGCAATTTTAGCTGCTAAATTATTAGAAACATCCAAAGCTTGACTTGCTTTGGTATCAATTGCATTTATTTCAGCTTTAGTATCATTTTCCGGTTTATCTAAGTCAGCTAAAATAGCATTTTTAGTATCATCATTTAATTTATTGTAAATTCCATCAGCATCATTAACTTTAGCTTTAACTTTGTCTTTTTCTTCTTCAACTTGTGATAACCCATTTAACGAAGCAAGAGCATCCTTAATTTTATTAATTGCTTGTTCTGCTGAAGCTAAAGTTGTTCCAGTTTTGTATGTTTCATTTGTTAATTCTTCTAAATCTGATTCAACATTTGAATAAGTTTTATCTTTTAAGACTGATTCTAAAGCTGTTTTTACTTTATCATTTTGAGTGGTTTTATTTTCAGCTGTAGCTTCAGTATATTTTGGCTCAGGAAAAATTGATTTATAATTTGCCACTGCTGTTTTTAATTCATCAAACTTAGAATTAATTGCTTGAGCTTCGGTGACAAGAGTTTGAATTTTAGTTTCAGTTGCACTTTGCTCAGCTTCAACATCAATATTAGCTATTTTTGTTTTGAACTCATTTTGTAGCTCTTGAGATAAGTGATCTAATTTTTCAATTTCTGTATTTGCATCACCAATTTTTGTGTTAATTGCACTAAATTTTGCAACTAATTTATCTAATTTATCCTTACTATCAATTTCAGCTAAATTATTAATTTTAGAAGTTATTGAGTTGCGTTGGGTTGACTCTGGAATATTTGTTAATCCATTAACATCAGCTAGTGCTTTTGTTTTATTATTATCACCATCTAATGCAGTATGTGCATTTTTTAATGGTTCTAAAATTGTTACCATTTCAGCCGGAGTTTTATTGTAAAGATCTTCTGAAGTTAATTTTGTTTCTAATTCTATTAATTTTGCATCAAATTCAGCTTTTTTAGCTGGTTCCGCTAATTTGTAATTAGGAGAATCTTTTATAGCTTTCATATTAGCGATTTCATTTTTTATTGTTTCATTATCAGTTACAGCTTGATTAGCTTTTGTCACAACTTCTTGAAGTTGATCATAAGATGCAGATCCTTCAGCAGCAGTTCTAATTGAATTTTTTGTAGCATCATTTAAATTATTTCAAGTATCTTCCGCTAATTTATCGGTAACTTTTGTAATTTCAGTATCACCATTTAAATTTGTTAAAGCTGTTTCAATATAAGAAATTGTATTATCAAGAGCTGTTAAATCATTGGTTTTCAATTTTTTGCCATCAATATTGTAAGTATTAGATAATGCAGTATCTGTAATGTCAGCTAAAACTTTTTTTAATTCATCTAAAATAGCTTGATCAATATTATTAACATTTTGAGTGACATCGTGTTTTTGGCTGCTGATTGTATCAGTGTATTTTTTTAACACTTCTTTTAATTTAGTTAATTTTTCTTCCAATGAAGTATTTAATGTTGTAGCTGGATTAACAATATTATCAATTGCAGCTTGTGCTTGATCGGATGTTAAATTAGTGATATCAATTTTTCCTAAATTTTCAATTGCTTTATCTTTTGTAGCTTTTGTTAAATGCGGTAAATCATTAATAGTATCTTTGGCAACTTTTAATTTAGAATCAATTGCAACTAATGTGCTTTCTGCAGTTTGTAATTTTGCTCTATCATTAATTTTGTCAAAATCATTTAATTTAGTTTCAGCTTGAGTTTTTTGATCAGAACTTAAATTATCTAATTTTTTTGCTGTTTCAATCGCTTTTAATAAATTATCATTTCCATTTAATTTACTATTAGCAAGAGTATCGGTTGTGGTATTAACAAGATTTAAAGCAACATCTTTTTTAGCATTATCAAATAAATCTTCTTTTAATTGTTCTTTTAAATCATCAATTAATTTATCAAAGGCTTTTTGATTAGCATCATCTGCCAGTTTGTAATTTTTATCAGTTTTTTTAGCTTCTAAATCAGCGATTTTCTCATTAAGTTTTTTGACAACCTCTGCAGCTGCATTAATTTTTGGTTCAAGATCATTTAATTTATCTAAATCTGCTTTAGTATTACCCACTCCATTAATTGTGGCTAAAATAGTATCCTTAACATCTTGAGCTAATTCCCCAAATTTAGAAGCATCATTTATTAAATCGCTTAGTTCTTTTTTCTTTTTTGCGATATTATCAGCTAAAACTGTTTCACCATTTAAATCTGTTTTAGCTTTATTAATTTTAGTAACTGCATCATCAGCATTATTGTTTAATTCATTTAGTAATGTTATTAAATCTTTAGAAGCATCTTCTATTCCAGATCCAATTTTTAAAGTATCAATATTTTCAGTATTTGTTAGTGGCGAAGGTGCTGTGACTGTTGGAGTAAAAACTTTACTTAAAGAACTATAAACAATATTATTTTGTTCATCTTTATTTGTAGCTTCATCATATTTAGTTGTTCCAACTGTTGCAACATAATCATTAAATGCTTTAACAATTCCACTAGTTGCATCTCCAAATTTATCATTTAAAGTTTTGGCCTTATTTAAAATTTCATCAATTTTATCTTTAAAAGTTGTTTCATTTTCTGCAGTATTAGTTTTATCAAAATCATTTAACTTAGTCTTAATCTTTTCAATTAATTTATCATCTAAATGACTTAAACCATCAACTTCATTTAAGGCTACATTTATTAAGCCTGTTTTTTTAGCTTCTAATGTAATTTCATTAATTTTAACTTTAGCTTGATCTTCAGTTAGATCACTAATATCAATTGCCTCTAGATTTGTTAAAAACGTTGTTTTCTCAGTAGGTTTTAAATTACTTACTCCATCTAAAGTTGTTTTAGCTTTACCAAGTTCGCTATTAATATTAGTAAATAGTGTTTCAGCTGCTTTTAAAGCTGCTTTTGAATCAACTTTCGTTAAATCAGAAACATTATTTGTTGCTTGCGTTTTTTGTGAAGAACTTAAATGATTTAAATTATCAGCAATTTCTTTTTTAACTGCTTCTAAGTTTTCTTTTCCATTTAGATCATCTTTTGCTTTTATTGCTGATGTAACTAGATTATTAATTGTAGTAGGATTTTCATCTAAAATACTTGTTGTTTTAGTTAATTCATTTTTTAAAGCAGCTAAATTTGTATCGAATTCACCTTTGTAATTATTAGGAGCTGCATCATCTGCTAATTTATAATCAGCATTTGATTTATATGGCTCTAATTCAGCAACCTTATCTTTTAAAGTTTTAAATGCTTCAGCAATATTTAAAGCTTTGCTATCTAGTGAATCTAGTTCCGAATTATTAGTTGCATTATTAATTGCTGCTTCAATTGCACTTTTTGTAGCAGTGTTTAATTCAACTAATGGTGAAGTAGTTAATTTATCCCTGGATTCTTGTTTACGTTTATTTAATAAACCATCTAATGCAGCAGTTTTTTCAGCTCCTTCTCTAACAAAACCTTGTAATGTTGTAGCTGTTTCATCATAAATATTATCTGTGTTTACCTTGGCTTCCAATGTTGCTAAAGCTGCTTCAAAAGCAGACTTTTTATCAGCTGAAGCTAGAGTATAATTTTCTGTTGCTTGAGCTGCTTTCATTTTGACAATTTCTGATTTTAAATCATCAATTTTACTAGCTAATTCCGTTGCTTGAGTTTCGATTGGAGTTAATTGATCAATAGCAGTAATAGCATCAATTTTGGCCTCAATTGCTGCAATAGTTGTTGCATTTAATTTATCAAGCGGATTGATTTTTAATTTTGCTTTTAAATTTGCTTTAGCTTTATTTAAATTATCCAAAGTTTCTACTGCTGTTTTAATTGGTGTTATTTTTGTTTGAAAATTAGTTAATGTTTCTGTAGCATCATTAATATTAAGTTCATAAAGTTTATCAGTAAAAGTTTTCTTTTCAGCTGTTGATAAATGAGTTAAATCCTCAATTGCTGTTTTAGCTTCATTAATTTTTTCTTGCTTTTGATTTTTTAAATTTTCTTCACCATTTAGCTTACCGATGGATGTATTAATCGAATTTATTGCCTCTTGAACTTGAGCACCAGTAGTTGCTATTAATTTTCTTCCTTCAAGATTTGTACTATTGCTAATTAAATCTAGTTTAGGAGCATCCATAACTAAATTTAAAGCGTTAATAACTTCATTATCTATTCTAGTGTAGTCTGTAGCAAGATTATGATTAACTTTACCAATTTGATCGGTATATTCTTTTAATTTGTTTTTTAAGGCATCGAAGCTATCATTAGCTGCTTGTAAATCGTTTTTAATTTTTTCAAGTGCAGCTTTATTAGGTGTTTCGGCTGCATTTCCTATTTTAGTTTCGGCTTCTGATTTTGTAGTATCATCAATGTTGGTTAATGAATCATTAATAATTCTTTCAACTTCTGCTTTATTTTCTCGCCCATTTAAATTATTTTTGGCAGTTTCAGCAGCTGTTGCTATAGCACCAAAATCAGATTTTGAAGTGTTATTTCAAAAATCTGTTCCCGATGTGCTTTTAGCATTATCTAATCTATTTTTTAAATCTGCTAATTTTGTATTAAAATCTGCTTTTTTATCTTCATCTGCTAAACGATAATCAGCTTCTGAACTTCTATCTGTTTTGTATTCTTCTAATTCTTGTAATGATGCTTTTGCATTAGTGTATTCTTCTCCAACTGTATCAAGTTTATTGCTTAGATTATCTAATTGGCTATCTGTAGTAGCTGCATCAATTTCATCTTCAATTGTTTTTATGGTTGCTGCATTTCATTCATTAAATGGAGCTGTTGATAATTTTTGTTTTAACTTAATTTTTTTATCAGAACCATCTAGCAAATTAAATTTATTAATAATTTCTTGTCTTAAATTATTTATGGCATCAACGTTTAATTCATTTGTTATATTTTCCCCATTTGTTATCGCATTATCAAAAGAATTTTTGGTTCTAGGTGTTGCATAAACATATTTGGGATCAATTTTTTTAGCCTTATATTCATTAATTGTTGCTTTTAATTGTTGCATCGCTGTATCTAGGTCATCAATTAATTTTTCATTAGCTTTTACAGAATTAAAATATTCTGTATTTACATTATTTTTTACATTTCCTTTTTTGGAATTAGTTAATGCATCTATTTTTAGATTTAATGCACTTTTTTGTGCGTTAGTTAAACTTCTTTTTGAACTAACTCTTTCTTTTAAAAGTTTTGCAAAACCATCAAGATTATTTCATGCTTCAATAATATCATTTCCTATTTTTTCAATATCATAAAAACCTGTATTATCTGTTTCTGTCATAAATTTTTGAGCATCTATTAACAATCTTTCTATTTTGCCTTTTTTTGTATAAGAAGGGTCTTTAATATAATTTTTATAAAACTGAGAACTAGAACTATTGTACTGAGGCCAAATTTCGTTAAATATAGTTCTTAATCACATCATTCGATTATTCAAGCCTTTAACATGAGCTCTTAGTCTATAATCATCTTCAGTACTTCTATAAGGATCTCTAGGAAGTTCAAAAGTAGAGTTAATAGAATTAATTTGGTTTTCTGTTAAATAAGTATATCTACTTCTTCTGATCCATTCTTTTCATGTACCGCTATCATTCCAAGCATGAGTTACGTACTCTGCAGGATATTTATCCACGGGATAAACAGAAGTAATAAAAGATGAAATTAAAGAAAAAGTAGATAAAACAAATAACCCACCTATTTTTTTTGTTTTATTTTTAATTTTTAAATTCTGCATAAAAACTCACTTTCAAAATTTTGTCAATATTATGTATTTACAAAATTTTTAATTTTTTATTTTAAATAATATTTAAGTAATTTAGATTCAAAATTAAGACTTTATAGTATTGGTGTTTTTATATTTTAATATATATATATATATATATATATATATATATATATATATAGCAATAGCCATAAAAAAATGCAAATAATTAAGATTTTGCAGAAAATTTTATCATTATTTAGCTTTTGTACCAAAATTTCATAAATAAAAAATATTCCTAGTTGTAGAAAATACATTTAGGAATATTTAAAAATTTAAGATTATTTTATTAATGTCTTTTTCTTCATTTAGCTGCAAAGAATCCCAAGACTGAAATTGGAATAATTGCAATTAATGATAATAATCATCATATTTTGTTTGGTTTGGAATTGTTATTTGTTATTGGGTTTTGATGAGTAACCACTTTAGTTAAATCACCTTCTTTAGCCCCCTTTAATTCAACAACGCTATCAACATCGCCATTTGTTTTCGCTTTAGAAATTTCTTGATCAATTGCATTTGCTGTTTGAAATGCCCGATCAGCTATTGTAACCACTTCTCTTAATTTTGTATCTCAATCATTTTGATTGCTATTAATTGCATTAATCATTTCTCGTAAGCTATGTTTTGTAGCGTGTGATAAATATTTATATTTTGTATCATTTGCAATTTTGTCAGCCAATTTGGTTTTAGCTTTTTCTACTTCTGCTTTACCATCTAGATCAGCAATTGCATCTTCAATAGTTTTTAAAGACGCATTAATATCAGTTACACTAATACCATTTTTAAAATTATTGACTGTAGTAACATCAGCAGCACTTGTAACAATTGTAGAAAGAATTTTGTTAATTGCATCAACAACTTTTTGATTAACTAAATTGTTATTAGTTGCAGCTGTATAAGTTGGAGTTTGTTGAATAGATAAATATTCATCAAGATCCGCCTTAAAGTCAACAAATTTATCACTTAAAGCAACTACGGTGTCTTTGACATCATTTGAATTTTTAATATTTTTATCTTTTGATTTATTTCAATCAATTACAGCAACATCTGTTTTAAATTTATCTTTAGTATCTTGGTTAATATTTGGAAGTTTATCAATAATATCCTTATTTTTACCAATTGTGTCATTGATATCTTTTAAATCTTTCACTCTTTGATTTAAATCAGTTAATGATGTAGTTGGTAAATTATCGCGCGCTTGATCACGATCAGTTTGAGGAATATGTATAAAAGTGTCAACTTTGTCTTTTGCTTTTTGAAGATTTGTATTTCCATCTAAACTACCTAAAGCATCATTTGCTTTGGTTTTAGCATTAGCTAATTTTGTTGATGTTGAATCATCTAGTAAATTACTATCTTTTAAATTTTTTAATTCCTTTAAAGCATCATCTAAAACTTTTTGTTTTTCATCACTAGCGACTTTGTAATTTGTTGTTGCTTTAGTGTCTTCAAGTTTTTTAATGGTGTCTTCAATTTCTTTTAATGTATTAAGTGCATCTTTAACTTTTTGATCGACTTCTTTTACTTTATTTGCAAAATCAGCTTTATCAACTTCATT
>NZ_JBSWZS010000020.1:0-12321 GCF_054170725.1 Mycoplasma pogonae
TTATAAAAATAAAGATGGTAATAAATTAGTGAACTGAGCTTTATCGAGAAATGGAGCAATAGGGCATTTTGCAAATGATTTAAAATATAACCCCCCAGGACCTTCATTAAGTTCATTGCAATTAAATAAAAACAATACAGCAAAAAAAGGAAAATAAAATATGCTTCAACCTAGAAAAATTAAAAAAAATAAAACACCTTTATATAAAAATTTTTATGCTGAAGATTCAATTGTTGCTGTTTTTTTACTTTGTATAGTTTTAATTGTTGTATTTTTAGGTGTTCCTAAAGATATCAAATATGAGCATTATATAAAATTAGGTGTGGGTTTAGGATTAAGTGCAATTTTTATGCCTTCATTATTTTATTATCCAAAACACGGAACTAGAGGTTGGGTAATATTTTTTAGATGATTATCATTTTCATTAAATAATAAAAATTATAAAAAAAATCAAAAAGCAAATAATACTTCGTTATTAATTCCTTATAAAAAAATTGATAATGGTATAGTTGAAATGAAATCTAAACATCATTTTGGCATTTTGAAAATTAATGGTTATAACTTATGAACAAAAATTCATAATGAAAGAGAAGTATTGTTAAACAATTTAATTAGTTTTTTTAATAGCATTGAGCATAAAATAACTTTTGTTAAGTCCGATGAATTAAATAGTTATAACCAAATTATTTTTGAAATTGAAACAAAGCTATCAAAATTGCAAAAACAATATTTAAAAAATATGCCAAAAGATATTGAATTAACATATCAATATTTATTAAATAAAAAAAATGATTTTGATAATTTAGAAAAAATAGATTTAATACCTAATTATTATGTTGTTGTATATGGAAAAAGTAAATTTGAAGTTGAAGAAAATATTAAAAACATTACTAATGATTTACAAAAAGCAAATTTTTTTCCTGATAAATTAACAACTGAAGAAGCTTTTAAATTTATTTACAATATTTACCGACCTTTTCTAAAAACTGAAATAGATATTGAAAACAATCAAATTGAAAATTTAGAAAACAAACTTCAATTTGATGATGTAATGTTTTTTAAAAATTATTTTAAAATGGATGATTTACTTTATTCAGTTCAAATTGTAGGAGAATATGGAATTCAAATTGAAAATAAATGAACTGATACAATATTTAATACCGATAGTATTATTTTTTGACATTTAAATCCGATTGAAGATGAAAAATATAACAAAATTATTGATAAAACTAATCATGATATCGAAACAGCAATGAATTTAGATAGAAGATCTGGTTTTAGAAATAAAAAATCTATTTTAGAGTTGCAAGCTATCGAAGAAACTACTGATTTAATACAAATTAGTAAACAAAAGTTGTTAGATGGAACAATTGTCTTTTTAAATATAGCAACATCTAAGGAAGATTTAAAAAATTTAGAAAATTTAAATTCAAAAAATTGCAAGGATGAAAAATTAAAAATCAACAAGCTTATTTTTAGACAATTTAAAGGTTTAGCAGCTGCTAATTTTTCTGTTTTAGACTATTTAAAAGAAGAAACTCAAATGGTTTCAAGAAATATAGCAAACGGCTTTCCTTTTACTTTTGAAAATTATAATGATGGCAATGATTTCATTCTTGGAATGAGTAATAAAAACCCTGTGATTTTAGACATTTGAAAAAGAAATAGAAAACACATTAATTCTAATTTAGTTATTTTTGGTAAATCCGGAAGTGGTAAAACAACTGCAATGATGAAATTTATTTTAGATAATAAAATTAATCAAAAAGCACAAGTTATAGTTATCGATCCGCAAAGAGAATATCAAAACCTAGCTAAATTGCCTAATAGTACATGAATTGATTTAGGTACTGGGAAAACATCATTAAACCCCTTAGAAATAACATTTTCATTAACTGAAGAAAATGATAAAAATCTATTATTAAATAATGAAATTATTATTTCTAATCAAATAAATAAATTTATTGAATGATTAAAGATTATTAATGAAAAATTAGATGATGATAGTGTTTTTTTGATCACTAAAGCTTGTATTAAAATGTATAAAAATTTCGGTTTTTATAAAAACATTAATTTAATGAATTTAAAAAGTAATCAGTTCCCAACTATTTCAAATCTTGTTGATGAATTAGCTAATTTAAAATTTAATAGTGAAGAAAAAGAAATTTATAACAAAACAAAAATTCGTTTAAAAAATTGATTTGATATAACATTTGGAAATCAAGGCATTTATGCAAAAACATACAATGCTTATACTAATATTAATTTGCAAAGTGATTTAGTAATCATCGATACTAAAATGCTAACTGACAATAAAAATAGTATTGCTCAAAATGCAGCATTTTTTCAATTATTAAATTTCATTCAAACAAAAATTAATTACAACTTTTTTAACAATGAAAGTAAAAAAGTTAGAACAATGCTTGTGGTAGATGAAGCTCACTATTTTATTGATAAAAACAATGAAGCAACATTAGACTTCTTATTTCAAACAACCAAAACAATTAGAAAATATAATGGGTCAATCTTTATTACAACTCAAAATCCAAGTGATTTTACCTTAAATGAAAATTTAATTAGCAAAACAAATGGGATTTTAAAAAACATGCAATACCATTTATTTTTCAATTTAACTGGTGATGATATTCAAAGAATTAATGAACTTTATAATCCGAGTGCAAAAAGTGATAGTGAAAACTATATTCATCAACATGAAAAAGATTTTTTAATAAATGCTGATAGAGGGCAATTGTTATTATCTTCAAATGTGGGTAATAAAATTATTTTAGATATGCACTATAACAAATTTGAGCAAGAATCTCTATTTAGAGAAAATAATTTAAATGAAGGAGTTTAATAAGCAAGTATGGTTTTAAATATTAATTATTATAAAAATACAACATAAATTGCAAATGTATCATTAAGAAATAAAAAATAAAATATTTTTATATTGTTAATTATATTGATAAAATATTATTAACTATATTAATAATTATATAAATAAAATATAATTAATATATAATAAAAATATAAAAATTAATATAACAAAAATATTTTATTTTATATAACGAGGTTTTAAATATGGGTAAGAAAAAATGATTTAGTTTAATGGGTTTATCAATAATTTTTCCTGGCGTTTTAGTTGCTTGTGGAGTCAAAGCTTCTAATGTTCAAGATCCTGGTGAAGGATCTAATTGACAAGATGATGCTAGAAATAAAATTGGAACTCCTAGCACCCCTAAAAATCCTGGTAATGGAGCTTTTAATGCAAATCAAGTATCTGCAAGTTTCCCTTGACCTAAACGAGAAGATCAAGGATATGAAAAAGTTTGAAACTGAGTTCGTAATTTAGATAAGATAATTGATTTAGAGTCTCCTGGGTTAAGAAACAATCCTGAAGCTTTCAAAGCTGCATTATTAGCTAAATATTATGAAGCTAAAACATTATTAGGAGATATCGAATATATTAAAAAAAATTGGGATTCTATTAAAAATTCTAATAATAATTCATTATCTAAAAAAACTATTGATTATCAAGAAAAATTAAAAAAAGATCCTTCATATAAAAAAGTTATTGATTATGCAATAAGACCTAATAGATTATTTAATAATGTTTTTAATGTAAAAAATAATAATTTTGAAGAGTCAATGGATTCATTAGCATTAAATTTAAATTTGCCTATTATATTACTTTCTCTTAATCAAGAATTGACTATACGTTATTTAAATGCTTGAATAGATTTACAAATAGCTTTTTTAACATTGATAGATGAAAATGATATTGAAAAATCTTTTGATGATAATAAAACTAAATTTTCTAAAATTATGGATAAAATAGAAGATGCTTCTGAATTAACTTTATCTCCACAACAATATCTTTCAATAGATGAAGAAAAAGTATTTTTACAAGATTTAAATGTGGGCAACGATATCAATGACAAAGATATTTATAAAAAAATCATCGAAGACTGAAATAATGTACTTTTTTTAATGGAATTTAAATTATGAGAATTTTATGGCCATGATAAACCGCTTTTAAAAAATAACTTTGCTTTTGCCGAATGAGAAAAAGAAGTAATTGAAAAATATTTTTATCCTAAAATTACCCCTATTAAACTAAAAGAAAATTGAACTCAAGCAGAAATTGAAGCTTCTTGAAAACAATTTTTAAACGATGGCAAAAATAAATTTTATTTTTGACCCAATGCTGAAATAAAATAATTTATTCTTAATGATACTAAAAATACACTAATGCAATTTAACTTGCTATTTAGTGTATTTTTATTTTAAAAAAATCAAAGGAGAAATATGAAATATAAAAAAATAATAAATTTAGGATTTATACCAATTGCAGCAATTGCTATATCGCCAATTTTTGTGATATCTGCAACTGAATATAATCCTAGTTCATCAATCGATACAAGAGAAGAAAGAAAAACATTAAAAAAACAATTTAACATAAGTTTTGAAACTTCACCTGATAGTTTATTATCAAGGAGGGTTTTCTTAACAACTAATAAAAACTTTAATCCTAAAGTAGAATACAAGTTTTTTAACTTAAAAAGAACAAAAAATGCCAAGCATTCTTACAACCACTTTGAAGGTACAGAAAGAAATTATTCCAGTGTTAGGCTCACAATGGGGAGTTTTGGATTTGGAGATTTTAGTTATAATTCAATTCTTATACCCCCTAAATGATATGGGGCTAATGAAAAACTATCGCTTAAAGAAATTAGCGGAAATAGTATTACAAATTTTGCTCCAACAATTAAAGACAAAAAAGAAATATTAGATAATGGTGATTTTGCTCAATTCCAATGAAAAACACCTATAAGAATTAATAATATAGAAGAATTAAAAAATTTAAAAAATAATTTAGAAATAAATTATTTCTATAATGAAAATTCAAAAATATCTTTTTTATCTTACTGACAATCAAATAATACATTTAATAACTTTTTAAACTCAATTATCACATCACTTAATGGTAAAACTTTTATAAATGCCAAAATTAATAATATAAATGCTAGAGTAAATTTCTTTTTAAACGGAATTGATGGTAATTACAAAACTTTACAATATACTAAATTTAGAATAAATTTAAGTTTTGATTTAGAAGTTAATTATTCTGAGACTATCAAAACAACAAATGAGTTAAATGTCTATCTATTGAACTTAAGGAACAAATTTCAAACTGAATTTATAAATAGTAATAAAACAATAAGTATTAATACAGACACCGGAAGATCTAATGGTTTAAGAACACAAGATGGAGCGGGAGAAAAATCTAATTTAGATTATTTAGAAGAAAAAAGATTATCTTGATGAAATAATCAAGAACATAAATATAGTGCAAATTTAAAATATCAAATTAGTTCATCTGGGGGAGCTTTTCCTAATGATAGAATTAGATTTTTTATAGAATTTTTAGATCCAAGTTCAAGAACATGAAAAAGATTTTATTTAGATAATGATTTAGGAATTAATTTTATTGAAACTGATAAATATCGAAGTAAACTAATTGGACTAAATAGAATTGTAATTACTCCTGGGTGATATTTAAGTTTAGATAATGCACACAATACAAATTTAGTTAGAGATGTTAAAACAAGAATTAATGATACAAGAGATAATCAATCAAGAGATGCTTTAGGTTATGAATGAGGTGGTAAATGAGCTTATAACACTGGAGCAACAATTGATTTTGATACAACATTAATTGAAAACGAAATTTTATTTGTTAATGATAAAAAAGTAGATGTTTTAGATAAAAATTTTCATCTTAACTTGCAAGATTTGAGATTACAAAAAAACGAAGATGACAAACCAGGACCGAATGAATATGAACTAAAAATTGTTAAATACCGCAAAGGAAGCATCAATGATGAAAATGCAGAAGCTTTAAGCGAATTTAGAATGGTAATTATTATTGATTCTGTTAACCCAATTTTAAATGTGAAATGATTTGCATGAGATCCAAATAATAATCCTGAGCAAAAGAAACTAATTGAACCTTATGAAATTAATTTAGAAACCGGTAATGTCAAAATAGATCCAATTACCGGTAATAAAATACCTAATAAATTTTATGATCCTTTAATTGACCCTGCAACCGGGACAAAAAAAGAGCTTCTATGAGTTGACTATACTGGTAATGATAATTTTTTACCAAATGACACTAGATTTTTACAAGATCCAATTAATATCGATGGAGAAAGAATTACAAGTGCAAATAATTATTATTGAGGATTTATTGCTGAAGGAAGCTTATCTGGTAAGGGCGCAAATTTAACACTTTTATCACCCGCAACACAGAAGCTTCGTTATAAGGTAAATCAAAATAATTTAAATACATTCGAATTGATAGATGATGCATCAACATCAAGTAATAAAAATGGAACTGATTTTTCATTAACTGGACAAAATGAAAATAATTATTTTTCAACATCCGGAGTTTGATTATTTAGTACGAGAACATTAAAAGGCATGAATGGTTATAAATTAGTAGGAATAGGACAAAATAATCCCCAACAATTATTTAGTTCTAATTTCACACATCCAAAAATTAAACCTTTATGAGAAACAACGGCTGGCAAACATTTAGCTTCATATTTAAATAAAATAAAAAATATCAATGACAACCAAATTAAAAAATTAAGTTATGAAGAAGTATTGAATTATTGAAAAAATTATGTAAGTGATGCTTTTTCGGGAAAATTAAATAATGAAGGGCTTTCATTTATAATTCAACCAAATGTTTTAACTAATAAAGTAAAAGAGTATGCTAAAACAATAAACAAAGAAGATTTCAATCCTGATCAAGCTTTGTTAAATAGCTGAATAGGACAATTTGAGAATAAAGATAAATTATCATGAAGCGCAAATATATCAAGTGATAACGATAATTTAATTGAGTTTAATTTTTGATCTAATCAAGCTGATGATATATGACGTGTGGATAGTTCACTATCTAAAATATATGTACCTATTATTTGAAAAAAAGAATGAGATGAATTCCTTAAAAACAAAACTAACAAAACAATTATTACTCCCAAAGTTAATGTTTTAGCTATTCAAAATATAACTAAAACATTAACTTCTAGTCAATTCTTTTCTAATCCTTTTAACTATGTTGATCAATATTTAGATGTAGGACTAGGTAATGAAGATAAGGTAAGTAAATGAATTTCAAAAATGGAAAATGATAATATTGAAATTACTTTTGATATTAATAAGGATTTTGAAGCTACGCATATTATTGATCCCGAAGCTCGGAGATTTGTAATTGTAAAAAACTTTCTTGATGAATCTTTCAACAAAAAAATCAATCCTTTTAATAACATTTTGATTGAACAAATTGATTTAAAAGGATTAACTGATAAACAAGCTATTAAAAAATATTTAATTAACGAAATTCAAAAATACATTGATCCTTTTTATGTTTATAATCAAGATTGAGACATTGCTGATTTAGATGCAAAAATTGATCAAATGATACCGCCGCAAGCTCGCGATACCAATTTTTTAAAAATTACAAATATTCGTTTAAGAGTATTGCCAAAAGGCGAGCTTAAAAATTTAAGCGGTGATAAATATTTAAAAGTAATTAATACTATTGCAGATGAAAATACAATAGGCAAAACATTAGATTTATCAAACATAAAAATTCCAAATTTAATTGTTAGTGGCGATGATTTAGAAGCTATTTACAAAGAAATTTTTGATCATGTAAATAAACAATTGCCTAAGTACTATCAATTAAATAAAAATGTGGAAATTAAAGATTTCGAAGCTTCGATTATGCTTTTAATTGTTAATAAACCTAATTATGTAAATTTTGAAGTTATAGGATCTGAACAAAATATTATTAATTCAACAACTTTTAAGGTTAAATTAATTGATTCTAATTTAACAACAATTATTGATTTAAGTAAAATTAATTTAAAAGATGTAGATCTAATGGAAAGAGCTCCGCAAGCTCTAAAATCACGAATTATAAGGGCTGTAGAAAATCAATTAAAAGATTTTAAATTAGAATACAATAAGGATTACAATATACCAGATATTAATGATTTAAATGAATTAGTTAAGCTAGTAAAAAATAAGAATAGCATTAATACCAATTCATTTAGAATTGTTGCAATTAGTCTCAAAGCTTCAAATCAAACAAGCATTAAAGTAAATAATAAAGTGGGTGATTATAGCTATTTAGATGATGACAAATGAAAAAAAGCTTTAAAAGATGCTGAAAATAATGATGAAGAAGGTAATTTAGACCCCGATTCAGGTTCAAATCAAAGCTTTATTACTAAAAATAAATTACATCTTCTTTGGTTAATACCTACGGTAGCATTCGGAGCTTGACTATTAGGTTTAGGAGCATATAAATTTTTCCGTAAATTTATTAAATCTAAAAAAATCAAATAATTGCAAAATATAAAAATAAAACTTGCACTTGCAAGTTTTTTCATTTTCAAATTTATTATTTATCATTCAACATTTTTTCAAAAAATACTTCAATAATCTTATCTAAAATTTCACTTTGAGATTTACCGGTTTTTTTAGCAAGACTTTTTATTCTTTTTTTATTTTCAACTTTCAAAATAAAGAGTGATGATTTTTTTTCATCTTTTTCCTTTGTAAAAAACAAGTCATCAATTTTTGATTTTGTTGAATCATTAATATTTTTTTTATTTAAACCATTCGAGCTCTGAGCTTTGCCCTCTAGTGCAATTTTTTCTAACTCATTGATATCAAAATTAATTTCTTTTTTATCTTTCATTTAATACCCCTTAACTTATTATAAATTTTCCAACTCTTGAACTAGATCTTGAAATGCTAATGTAAATTTATTATTCCTTTTAGTTAAACATATAGGTTCGCCAAACATAACAATATTTGTTTCATCTGCAATTGATTTATTAATAATTGTTTTAGCAACATATATATCTAGTTTTTCCATTTGTTGTTTTATCTCTTTGTGAGCTTTTGAAACCATTTCAAATTTATTACCAACCAAAGCTTTGATTTTAAGATTTTTATTTGTTCTTTTAGCCACATCGATAAATTGTTTCATTTTAAATATACCCGATACACCTGATGATGTATATGTAAAAGGAATTATGACTTCATCACTTGAAACTAATGTAGTTAAAACTGCGGTAGATTTTTTAGGCTCTGTATCGATCAAAATATAGTCATATATATTCAAAGCTTCTATTTCTTTAATTATGTCTTTGAAGTGCTTAAATTTTTCTCCATTAAGTACTTTATAATCAAAATCTTTAAAAGCATCTTCGCAAGGTATTAACGATAAATTTTCATTAATATCAATAATGCAATCTTCAACTTTTACATGCTCTCTAAAAGTTATATCTAATAATGTACATTTAAGCTTACCTGATATGTATTTATTGAAATGATTTAACATATTAGCTTGTGAATCAGCATCAATAATAAGTACCTTAAAACCTTTTTTAGAAAGTAATGATGCATAATTGCTTGAAAGAGTTGTTTTACCAACTCCACCTTTATTATTTGCAAATACAATTTTTTTAGCTTTTTTCATTCCACTTCCTACTATTGAATTTATAATTATATGTATTATTATATCATTTAATATATAAAAAATATATTAAATAAAATATTTTATTTATATTACTTTTATATTGTTTAAAATATAAAAAATAATATTTTATTTATATTAAAAAAATATTTAAATTTATATAAATTAATATATAATTAATAATATAAATTTAAAATAAACAAAAGGAAATCAATTATGGAAACAAAAAATAAAAAAAGAATTATAGATAATTTTAAGCCGCAAATGACTAAAAAAATATCTGAACAACCGCTTGTTTTTAGTAGATTTTTATTGCCTTTAGATGATCACCCTATCATTGTGTTTTATAGTGAGGGAGATGAATGCTATTACTACGTTAAAGGTAGAAGTGTTCATAATTATTATGAAGATCCTAATACTGGCAAAAAAATAAAAGGAAAAATGAGAGAACCTTTCAAAGGCGAAATGATTATTAAACCTAATAATAAAGCTGGTTTATTATTTAAAAGAGATACTTATGTTGATACAACGCAATTGTTTAGAATTCATGAGGATGATTTATGAAAAATAACTGATCATTCAAAAATATCAAAATTGGAAGAATTAAAATTACCGCTAGAAGATTCATTAAAAATTTTAAATGAAATTCAAAACAATGCTGATCAAGTTCCGCCATTAATTAATTTAATCCAAGTAAAAGTTAATAATAATGGTAATGTATTAAAACAAATTATTTATGGAAACAAAGAATTGCTAGATTATGAATTTGACATTTCGTTTGATTATATAAAAAGTAAATTATCTAATGAAAAAATTGCTTCTATTATGGAAACATATGAAAATCAAAATAAAATAAATGAAAAAGAAATTAAGCGCTCAATTTCAAATACTATTAATTCCGTTAAATTAGAATTGCTTCATGAAGCGGGTTATAGATCTTCAATAACAGCGGATGAATTTAGAGAAAAAATGAAATCTAAAAGTAATCAGCAAGAAAAAGAAATAGAAAAAGATAGGTTAGAAGAAGATTTAGAATTAGGTATGTAAAATAAATTTTAAAATGCAGAAAGGTTTTATATGGGAAAAATATTTAAATTTATTATAGGAATAACGATATTGGTATTTATTCTTTGGCTATTAAATGAAATGGGCGTTTTTAAAAGCATCTTATATGTTCCTCCTTATAAAAAATAAGGAGGTTTTTAATATGCAAAATAAGATGTTATATTTTTTAAAAAACAAAATCGAACATAAAGATTATCTATATCGGAATTCAATAGAAAGAAAGCAATCGGGATGAAAAATTCATTGTTATATTACACGAAAATTAATAACTGAATTTGGTATTTTAGAAGTTAAAATCACAAAATATTACATTAAAGATGGCTCTAAAACAAAAACAAAATTATTTGATAATCATGAATTATTAAAAAATAATAAATATCAAAGAATAGATAAAACATTTAAAAGTGATATAAAAAAGCTTTATCTTACCGGTTTGTCATCATATAAAATTACTAAATATTATGGTAATTTTTTTAGCGCAAGATCGGTAATTAATTTTGTAAAAAATGAAAATTTTAATAATGAAAAAATAGATTATTTGGAACTTGCAAAAGATAGAAAATATGTCTATTTAGAAGCTGATGATGGCTTTCATAGAGAAAGAGATAGCAATAAAAAAGTAATTAAAAATCGTTTAAGAATGCTAGTTTTACATTTAGGTTTTGACAGTGATACTAATAAAATAATAGGTAAAACAGTCATAGTTGAAAAGTTTGCATCTAACAAAAATAATAGTAAAAACAATCAGCAATGAGCTGATTTTTTGACTGCAAAAATTGAGGATATCTATGGTAAAAAATTAGAAATTATTGTAATAGGTGATGGCGCTAGATGGATTAAATCTATAGCAAAAAAGTTAAATGCTAAATACATTTTAGATCATTTTCATATGGTACAAAAAGGTATGAAAACATTAGGTTATACATTAACTAAGTATCGTAAAAATCAAAAAATATTTAGCTATTTAGAGTCTAAATTAAATCAAAAAATTTATCACATTTATAAGCAATTAATTAACAACTTTGATATTCAAGGCGCCATCGATTTATTAGCTAAACTTATAAAAAATGACTACAAGCTTAATAAATCTAAGATAACTGAAATTATTAAATTAAAAAAATATCTCATGAATAACTTAGTGCCTAAAAGTGTTTATGAATACGAAAACGGCTATATAGGTTCACATACTGAAACATTTATGAATCATCACTTGAAAAGCCAAATTAAAAGAAGATTTGCAACATTTAATTATGAAACTATTAAAAAATTAATGATTTTTAATCAAACTGATAATCTGAAATATCTATTTATTTAAATAAAAGTGGCATAATCGTTATTAAAAAAACTGCCAAATCCTTATATACGTAGTATATAAGAGAGCAGCTTTTTTTGATAAATGGCATAGGTTGTATGACAAAAAAGAACTTGTGGCATATTTTCTAATTAAATTAATAAAAAAGCTATATAATCCTTTGGATTATATAGGAAGGGTAAAAAGTGCAATCCGGTTAGGATTTTTAAGCACGCCTTACCCTGCTTTAAAGCTTTCGCGTGTACGCGCGCAAGCTTTACCCAAATATGATGTCTTAACTTTTTTTAAATTAAAAATTGTTGTATAATGTTTACAACAATGGTTTTTGATATTTTGTTTAATTCAAAATAAAACCGACTACTTTAAATTTCTTACTACC
>NZ_JBSWZS010000021.1:0-10379 GCF_054170725.1 Mycoplasma pogonae
AACTTGTAACTTTTTTATACATTTGAAAAAATTCTATTTATTCTGATGTTTTTAAGTGCTTGGCTATAATAAAAAGTGAACTTCTAAGTTTCGATCGTCACAACAATATTAGGGCGAATTTAACTTTTTATAGTTCACTTTTTTACAAGTTTAATTATTTATTATTTTTTTATAAAATATTTACCCAAATTAATTTTTTGAATTTGGAGCAAAAACATGGTAAATTTTAAGCTTTCTTAAATAATTTTATAACAAAAATTGTGGTTATTTTATTCTAGTTATACAAAAATTATTCATTAATAGGCATGCAAATATCAATTATCTCAAAATTATCAGGATCATTTTTGGCAGCTTGAATAATTTTATGGCAAAGCGTTGCTGGATTGATATTTTTAGCTGGATCATACTTTCCATAGTTAGCTCCAATAACATCAAGAATTGGAGAATTCAACATATATGCATATTCATTTATAATATTTTGTCCAGCAGGAGAAGAAAATGCATAAATTGCTACTACATTTTTTTCTTCATCAATTAAGAGCGAACCACTATTACCACGTACAAGTGTAGAAAATTCTTCATTATGATTAATTTGAAAAGTTAAAGTTTCAGCACTTCCACCACGAAATACGTAGTTCATTTTATTTATAATTTGACTATTATACCCTCCTGCTCCATAGCCATTCATATAAAAACCAAAAAGATTATTATTTTTTTCAGATCTTGTTAAATTTGTATATTTATTAGTAAATTTTAAAGGCGGAAGTGTAGGTCATTTTTCAAAATCTTGCAAAACTGAAGTTCAATTTTCAACAGAATGATTTAAACGAATTTTTTCTTTAATAAGCGGCTTTAATTGTTTTAAATCAATAATATTTACTTGTATATCTACTCCATAGCGACTATCTTGACCTTGTTTATTTTTTTGTTGATCTTTATTAATTATTCAAAAATTTGGTATTTCAAATTTGCTAGGGTTTTCTCTAATCTTATCTATCCCTTCTCAAAAATTGACATTCATTGTATTTTTAAAATAAGAATTTCCTATTTTTTTAAATTCATAGTAAATTCCTTCTTTGGCATATTTTTCTATTGCTTCACCAACATGGCGGTTTGACATTACATAATATCTTTCATCATTAGGATCTGATGGCTTAACTTTTGCAAACATTGTTCATGTTCCGGCAAAATAAAAAGTGCGGATTCTTATATCTTCAGCCAATGGAAAATCATTATAAGAATAAATTTGACTAATCACTGGTGAATAAGTATTTATAAATTTTTTTTCCGAAATATTTTCATAAGTAATATTTTCTTGTGTAGAAGCATCATTAGAATTAACATTTACATCAAATGGTTTTTCTGGGTTGAATAAGAATGCTCGATCTATAAATCGTTTTTTTGGAATTAATGATTTATTTGTATTTAAAAAATCTACAAAATTAAAATCTTTGTATTGTTCATATAATTTAAACTTCTCTAATGTTTGATTTTCTCCATTTTTACTTGTAAAACCTAAATTTACAAAAGATGTAAAGTATGAAAAAAATATTTTGTCATTAGCTTCAGCGTCATAAATATTGTCTGTTAATATTTTTTTAGTATCCGGTTTTTTACTTATGGAAAATGATAATGAATTACTACTGTTATGATATTGAATAACAAGTAGAATGTCATCTATTTTGTCTACAACTAAAAATTTTTTTTCTCTTATTTCTTCTAATGAAAACCTTATTCCTATTGGATAATTTTCATAAATAATAGATTTTTCAGTTGGTTCTTTTGTATTTGATTCATCAATTTTTCTTTTTCTAAAATTTAGCAATAAATATAAATAAGGTTCTAAACTTGTATCATCCATTTTTAAAATATTATCTATTTCATCTAAACTGAATTCTCAGTTAAATTCTTGTTTTTTTTCATTAAAATTTCATGACATGCGGCTTAAAAGATTATTCATTCGATAATATTTTTTATAAACATTAGTTATAGATTTTTGTAATCTAAACTTATTGTTTGAAAATCCAGGTCTCTTATATACATCATTATTGTATATTTGGTATTTTACTTTTATTTTTTCTTCAGAAATTTTAGAATCTGTAGGTTGCTCAATGCTAGAATCTACTTTTTCACCATTTTTTATTTCATAATCATTTTTATTATTATTTTCATCAATATCTGGAGTCTCATTATGATTTGAATTGTTTATAATTTGATCATTATTAGAAGGCTTGGACTCTGAGATTTCTGAATTAAATGAATCCGGATTAGGAGCTGGTGGTAAGGGATTATTTGAGTCTATATCATTAGTATTATTGAAATTTTCTGTTTTATTTTTTTCAGCGGCGTTGTCAGAAATGGGCTCTTCTAAATTTTCCCTTGAGTCAGGTTTCCCTTTATCACCACCAGGAATAGATTGCTTTATATCGGTTTTACCTAAATTAAATTTTTGAGAAAAAACAACAGCTAAAACAATTCCTGATATTAAAACCATTCCTGATAAAGGAATTGCTCAAAGTAATATTAACTTTCTTTTTTTAGATTTAAATTTCATAAATTCTTATTTCCTTTTAATTAAAATAATTGATAATAAAAACTGTGTATATTTTTAAATAATGTAAATATCTTTGATTTTAAAACAAAATCTACTGCAAGAGTAGATTTATAAAATTATAATTAGTAGATGAAAATTACTTCATTACTTCTAAAATTTTTGCTGTATATTTTTCTGGAGCATCAACTTCAACTTCTTCTCCAACTTCATGACCAATAATGGCAATAGCTAATGGGGAAAGATTAGAAATTTTATTTTCAAATGGGTCAGCATTTAAACTACCTACAATTTGAAATTGTAATTCTTCATTAGTGTTTAAGTTCAAAACTTTAACTTTCGAACCTAATGAAATAGTTTTTGTTTTGTTAGCTTTAAGTATTTTTGCTTTGCTTAAAATGTATTCAATTTCAGAAATTCTTGATTCAACTAGACCTTGTTTTTCACGTGCAGCATCATATTCAGCATTTTCTGACAAGTCACCTTGATTACGAGCTTCTTTAATTTCTTGAATTACTTTTTGACGTTCAACTGTTAGTAGTGTTTCTAATTCTTGTTTATAAGCATCGTAGCTTTCTTGAGTTAAAATAATTTCTTCAACTTTTTGAGTATTTTTCGGCATTATCAATAACCTTTCTAATATTCCATTAAATTAAGTATTTAATTATATCAAATTAGTTTTGAAATTATACCATTTAAAGTTTGTTGATAGCGGAAAATATTGGGTTAAATAATTATTTTTTAGATTTTTGTAAGTTTCTTTCTATAGCAAGTTCTACAAATGGTTTTACTTTTTTTCAATCTTTTTCATCGCTAATAAAAGTTCCTGTATTAGCTGGAGGATGTTCATTTATAGCATTAAACAAAAAATTATAATTCCCAAATTCATCTTCTGAGTGATTTAATTTTACATAGCCTTTTAACCTTTTCTTTTGAGGTTGAAGTTTAAAAGCTAAAATAATTTCATTATTAAAACTACTTCTATAGCTTGAGTAGCCTTGTTTTATGTCAAAATTAAATTTTTCATCTAATTGATTTAAATCTTTTTTAATTATTTTTAATAATTCTTTTATTTCATTAGACATTTTGTCATAATACTTGTAATAATTTGGGGTGCTATTCTTTTTATTTTTTGATAAATTATCATTTGTTTGAGTACCCTTACTTGACAAATCAATTTTTGTGTTTAAATTTTTTTTATTTTGATAGCTTAAATTTGATTTATTATTAATTAATTTGGCTGATGATTTTTCTAATGAATCACTAAATTTTGATATTTTCCAATTTTTTTCTAGTATATTTTCTACATTTTCCCAATTGTTACAAAACATTTCGCCCGCAATAATGTCAAAGGTAATAATATCTTTTTCTAAATATTTTTCATACTCAATTAGGGTTCAATTTTGAAAATCTCCATTTCTTCCATCAAAATCTTCTTTAAAATCCTCCAAATATTCTTCTGGGAAATATCTAACAATACATATAACCCTAATTTTATATTTATTACCTTTTTTAATAAATTTTTCTAGTAAATGCTTATATTTTTTATTATTTGACAATAATTGTAAAAAATTGTTGATGTTGTCACTTAATAATTTTTTATACCTTTTTGTTTGCTTAATAATCCTATCTGATGTATCTAATTTATATTCAAAAATGACAGGATTTAAATTATCATCAATTCCTATTGAATCTGCTCTTTTGGAATTTCTATTATTATCAAAATTAAATTCATGAGCTAAAAAATGAACTTTAAAAAGATCATACATATTTTGTTCTACCATACCTTGTACTTCTTTTTCGTTTTTAGCTAAAGCAATTTTTAAAACATTATTATTAATATGATCTAAAATCCTTTTTTTATTTTTGCTACTCATAACATTTTCCTTTAAATAAATTTATTAAAATTATAGTAACAAAAATTATACAGAGCGCACGAACAAATACGAAGAAAAATAACTAAATACGAACAATTAAATTATCTAATTTATTAGTGTTCTTTTTGCGATAAACTTAATATAAATAAATTAATGTTTACAGAAAAGGATAATATGAATAATACAAAAATAAATAGAAGAGAGAGAGAGAGAGAGAGAGAGAGAGAGAGAGCAATAGGATAGTTACTGTTTATGAAACTTTCGCTGGAATTGGTTCACAATTTCAAGCCTTAAAAAACATTGAAAAAAAACTGAATTTTCAAACTAAAAATTTAGGTGTTGTTGAATGATATATTGATGCTATTATCAGTTACCAAATTATTCATTATGGTTCACTAAAACCAGAAACTATTTTAACCCGCGAAAAAATGGTGAATTATTTAAGTCAATTTACTTTTTCAGCTAACAGTAAAACACCTGTAAGTAATAGCTATTTTCAAAAAATGCAAGAAGCAAAATTAAGGCGAATATATCCTTATCTTTTTGCATTTTTAAATGGTGGAAATGAAAGTCAAATAAGCGCCACAGATATTACAAAATTAATTACAATTCCCGAAAACATTGATATTTTAACTTATTCTTTTCCTTGTCAGGATTTGTCGCAACAAGGAAAGCAAAAAGGTTTAGAGACAGGCACAAGAAGTTCCTTGCTATATGAAATTGAAAGAATTTTAAAAAGTAATAAATCACATTTACCAAAATTTTTAATTATGGAAAATGTTAAAGCTTTAACACATCAAAAATTTAGGGTTGAATTTAACAACTGAATTAAAAAGCTTGAAAAACTAGGTTATCAATCAGAATGAAAGGTTTTAAATGCTGCAGATTTTGGTAGTTGTCAAAATCGAAATCGGGTTTTCATGGTGTCTGGTTTTGATCTTTCAAAATTCCAATGACCAAAACAAAGAAAGTCAAAACAGCTTAGTAAAATAATTAAATTAGATGATATTAGTTTAATAAATGATCAAGAAAATATTAATAAAATTTTTGATTATAAATGAACAGCTTTTAGCAGAACTAAAAGCGGAATTTATAAAGCTGAAATTTTAGAATATTCAAAATTCCGTTCTGAAAATTATTTATATTTGACAAATGGTATTGGACCAACACTAACTGCTTCGGGCGCTAATTCAAGACTTAAGTTTTATTTTCCAGAACATAAAATTATTAAATATATTGATGAAATTGAATCTTATCAGTATATGGGCTTTAGCAAAAAAGTTGCTGAAGTAGTTGCAGAAACTAATTTAATACCCAAAACTAAAATGATTTTTACATGCGGGAACTCAATATCTATAGAAGTTTTAGAAGCCTTATTTGAAGAGGTAATTAAATGTCTATAAATAAACAAGCCATCATTCCTTTAGATGAAGAATTATTTTGAACTGAATGAACTTTTGTATCTTCAAATTTTAATAAAAAAATAAGTAAAAATTCTACAAAATCAATATTTAAAGGCAAAATTACATTTGCGTTTGACAAATTAGGAGTTATTTATAATCGCCAAATAATTTTTGAAGAATTAGTAATTGATTTAAACACAACAGCTTCATGATTTGAAAATAAAAATAGCAATTTTAGGAAGCGTGAAAAAATTTTTCAGCTTTTAAATATTGAAAAGCAAATAATAAGAAATTCAAAAAGTGAATCATTTAATTTTTTAAAATTAAATAAGCAACAATTAGATAAATTTAATAATTGAATAAATACATATCATTTAACACAAAAAAATAATTTAAATATTGAAAATACAGGTAATATTAAAACAATTTTACCCATTATAAGAGGCAACAACCCTTCTGGCGAAGTTGGTAATTTTAAAAATGCACAAATTTTAGCAATAAATAATAATGAAACTATAAATTTTGTTTTATTTTTTGATTTAATGACAATTAAAAAAAGACAATTTAATCAAGAATTACTTACAGAAATTTATAATGATGAAAATTTGTATATTAATGATTATTTAAATTTTATTGATTCTAAAAATAAAAATTTGTTTCAAAAATTTCAAAAAAATTTATCTAATGATGAATTCAATAATATATCTCACAAATTAAAAACACATGCTAAATTAATTTATAAAATTAAAGAAAAAATTGAAAAAGATGTGCAATCAGAAAGAAGTAAATATAGTAAAATGATTCAAATTTCTAAAAATTTTGTTTTTCAATGGAAATATGCAGAAGATTTAGAAAAAGCTCATATTTACCCCGTTTATAAAATTAAGCAAAAAATGGAAAAAATTTTATTTAAGTATCAAGATATAAAAGACATTTCTGAAATTGATTTTATAAAATACAATGATTATAAAAATTTAATTTCTGATGAAGAAAATTACATTAATTTATATGCAATACTTCACAAACATTTTGATAAACAACATTTTACATATGATAGTAAAAATGGCAAAATGAAAATTATCAATTCAATAAAAATGGAAGCTTGATTAAAAGACCATAAAAATATTGCTCAAGCTTTTAGTCAAATTCCGTCTAATAAATTAACAACTAAAAGAATTGCCTATCTAAAATTAAGAGAAGCAGAAATACTTGAAAAAAATAAATAATTAAATGCAATTTATATTTACAAAACTGCATTTTTATTAAAATTATAGAAATTTTATTATAATTTTTTTAAATTTATTTATTTTAGAAAGGAGTTAAATTTGCTTGAAAAAATTAAAAAAGTAAAATTTTTTGAACACTTTTATGACATTGTTTTTATTTTAGCAATGGTGCTAATTGGAGAAGGTATTTTTGAACAATTAGAATCAAAGCATTTTACTCCGTCATTTTATGTAGTTATTTTCTTTACTTTTGCACTATTAATTAGTTTGTGATTTTATCAAACTATTTTTATTAATAAATATTCAGAAAATAAATATATAGAAAATTTCTTTTTATTTATTAATATGTACATTATGGTATTTTTGGCATTATCATTTCATTCTGTTTTTGGTGGACATGATGAAAATAAAACTGTTGAAAACCAAAATATTTTAAATTTGTATGTTGGTATTTTGTGTATTGTTACAGCATTAGAGTATTTAACAGTTGTTTTAATAAATCGAAAAACAATGTTTAAAAATCGCAAAACTTTTGCTTATGTTTTAATGGCCGTCCTTGTAACTGTAGGAATTATTTTTATTAGTTACAAAGCTGGAACATATCATGGAGAATCACTACGTCACGGTTTATTCTTTGCTTTAGTATTTGTAATGGTTGTAATCCCCGTTACTACAATGTTTATTTGCTTTAAAAATGATTCAATTCAATTTCATCATGTGGTAGAAAGATTTATCATTCTAAGTGTCGCTTCATTCGGAGAATCACTAATGATGTTCTCGGAAAAAATTGTACATGGCAGCAGTATTTTTGAACAAATGGGAAGGCTATCATCATTTTTCTTTGTTATGATTTTAGTGTTTGCTATTTACATTATGCAACTAGAAAAAACGGTGGATAGTAATATAAAAACTTCTGGAGCTATGATTATTATTTCTCACTTTTTTATTTACTCTTCCATCATTGCTTTACCAAATGCGTTATTAGTATGAAAAGAAAATAATTTAGTAGCAATAATTACTTTGATTATTTCTTTAACTGGTTTTTTATTTGGAACAGCATTAAACACAATTTATAAAAAAGAAAAACACAAATTTTCAATTCATTTTATCGCATCTGTATGGTTAATTGAAATTTTAATGTGTGTGATCTTGGGCGTATTTTATCAAAATGAAATTGTGATGTGAATCGTAACCCCTTTAGGTCTTGCAATTATCGCTGCTTTACAGTGATCAAAAATTCATGAAGATCAAGTTATAAGATTTTTTTCAAAAAAACAAGCTTAAAATTTTATATTTACAAAATATTTCCCAAATTAAAATATAAAGTGCAACGATTAGTGATAATTGTTGCATTTTTATATAATCTTAGTGAGAAAAGGTATGAAAAAAGTTCGCCCACTCACCGACTAAAATAAAAGTGATCTTTATATGAATTATAAATAATTATCTTATGATGAAGGATTAAAAATTTATTATTTGTGAAATTGTGATCATAAATCAGTTAATCAAATAGCTAAAATTTTAATAAAAAACAAGTCAACAATTTCAAGAGAAATAAAAAGAAATTCTAATAGTGGAGGATCTTATCAATTTAATTTTACACAAGAAAAAAGCAAAAGTAAACAATTACACAAATTTTTCTTTAAAGTTGAAAAATACAATGACTTTGTAAATTTATTTAATAAGTACTTTGATAAAAGAATCCATGGTGTAAAAGCTACTTGATGCAAAATAAAAGTGATGAATTTAAATATAGCAATGCCATCATGAAGACAAGTTTTTAATTGAGTTAAAAATGGCCAATGGAGAATATGACCTAGCGATCGTTTAGAACTTGATATAAAAAAGGCGAAAAAAGAAGTAGGGGTATATTTTCTAAATTTACTGGCAAATATGTAATTCCTATTTGAGCTAGACCAAAACATATTGACTTAATATTAGAACCCAATCATTATGAAATCAACTTAATTATAGGTAAAAAAGCTAATGGTTACAGCAATTTGTTAACATCAACTGAAAGAATAAGCAAAAAAACTTTTATAAAATCTATTAGAACAAAAAATTGCCATCTCGTTAAAAAGGCAATTGCTGAGTTAATTCAAGGTAATAACTTAACAGTTAAAACAATAGCTATTGATAATGGTTTTGAGTTTAATAAAATTGGTTTATTTGCAAAGCGATTAAATTTTCTTGTTTATTTTTGTGAGCCTTATGATTCTTACCAAAGAGTATCAAATGAACATGCTAATGGATTAGTTAGAAGATTTTACAAAAATGGATTTGATTTTTCAGATTTAATACCAAAAGATATTGAAGATTTACAAGACAAAATAAATTCAATGCCTAGAGAAGTGTTTAATTGAAAATGTTCAAAATATATATGATTCAATTTTAAAAATGTAAAAGAAAAACTTAAAAACAAAATAAAACCCTTAGTATATGGGTACGAAAAAGCTTAAAAGCAAAGCCAAAAAAACAAAAAATAAAAATATTCGCTTGAAATTCAAACGAGTATAATTTATTTTATGTAAAAGTGTTTGTTGCACTTTATATTTAAATAAAGAAATTTTCTACTAGTTAGAAAATATTTTTTTGCATTTTTAGCAATTTAAAGCTATATATAAATGGTAGAGAATTTGATCTACCAAAAAATTTAAACTTATAAAAGTAAATTAAAAAAACTTTATAAGTGTAAAATATTAGTATAAACATACTTATTAAGGAGATTAATCATGCAAATAAAACAAAATGAAAATGCTTTTTATGCCCAAGATTTTTTATTTGATTTTTTAAAATATTGTTTTGTAAATAAAAAAGTGGATAATGATTATTTATTTTCAATTTTATGGCAACAAAAAATATTTTATTTCTTGCAAGGTTATATGCTTAAAAGATTTAAAATGGTATTTTTTAAAGATAATTTTTTAGCTTGGAATTTTGGTCCCGCTATTTATGATCTTTATGCTTTACAAAAAACCAATGAAAAAAATATGAAACCCGAATATTTAGAAAAATGGGAATGAAAAAATAAAGATTTTTTTACTATGAGTCAAAATGAATTAACTGGAAGTCTTAAAAAAATGCGTGAAGTTTTAGATGAAGTTCTTAAAAAATATGGTGACACTAGGCCTTATATACTTGTTGAAAAAACTCATATGGAAAATGGTGCATGAGATAAAACTTTTAAAAATTCTAGATCTTTAATAAATATTGAAAAACAAATTATTGATGTTGATTTAATTTTAGAAGAATTTTCAACAAATCCAAATATATAATAATTTTTGATTCATTATGAAAAATATAATTAAAAAACTTGAAATGA
>NZ_JBSWZS010000022.1:0-9469 GCF_054170725.1 Mycoplasma pogonae
GGTAGTGAGAAATAAAAGGTAGTTGGCAAATTAAAAAATAAACAAAATAAAAATCCATTGTTAAACGGCAATGGATTTTTTTGTTATTCGTTGCATTCTTAAAAAAAATTCCCGAGGCACGGGAACAATTAAGCAAATACATTATACCACAGCCTCAGGAAATTTTTATCAAAAAAATACATGGGGTTTTGTTATGAAAAAAAATGAAAACAAAAATTTCGTTCTAAAGATAAATGATAAAGTTTTAGGATTGTTAGGATCTAAAACAAATGCTATGGTAATTTTGTTTTGATTAGTTTATATCGATAAGAGATACAAACATAAGGTACTCCCGACTAGTCAATTGTTAACTGAAACAAATTTAGCATCATCAAGCTTTTATACCGGACTTAATGATTTGGTTAATTTAAATTTTGTTAAGTGAGAAAACGGCAATGTTAAGTTAAACAAAAAACATTATCATTCATTCAATCGAACTGAATATTTTAAAGTTTCATTTGAAAAACTTAAATCTATGTTTGCTATTAAAATTTGTGCTAATGCTTTAATGGCAATTTTAAAAACATTAAACGGTGCAAAATTTAAAAGTAATAAAACATTTTCATTGCAATCAAAAGAAAGACATGATTGCAATAATTGCAATTTTAAGGATAGGCTTATATGTAATCTTGAAGGTGAAAAGTGAGATAACAAAAAATTTATCTATACAAGCTTTCAATTTACATTTAACTTTTTTAAAAACATTAATTTATCAAAATCAAAACTTATGAAATATTTTTCTAATTTTAAGGTTGTTTGATTATTTAAAAACATTTTCAATATTCAAATAACAAAATACATAACAAGCAATGGAAAAAATAAATTTCGAACATTTCAAAGATTATTAATGATTAAAAAAGTTATGTGAACTAATTTTTAAAATGCAATGTTTTTAAAATCTTTTGAAATGAGAAAACATGTTGGCAAGATGTAATATACAAAAAAGATCTAAAGATTAAAGGAACTTATCGCCTTTATCATGTTTTGCTTTAACTTTTATTTGATTTTATAAATGCAAACATCAAAAATACTATGATTTTTAAATTTGTTTAAAAATGCATTCCAAAAAATGGTTTCTAGATATTAATCTAAAGATTAAAGGAACTTAATATTTAGATTAATGTATTAACAAGAAAGGATCAAAAATAATTAGCAATTAATATGGATGTTGTTATTTTCAAAGTTAAGGGATTTTTTTCCGCTAATGCAATTGATGAAAAAAATAGAAAACGATTTGAATTTATTAAATCCGGAAAAATGATTTTTTACAACAATAGGCAATCCGCAACAATTCATACACAAAGAGAAAATCAAGATTTAATTAATGAATTTTTAAATTCAAATTTAACGATAGAAGAATATTACAAAAAATTAATTGCTTCTAAAAATGATTATCAAAAAAAACATCTATTTACATTTGATGGTAAAGAGATAAATGATATCAATCAAAAAGATGCTGCTGATAAATGTAAAGAGCTAAAAAATGATCAATTCGTTTGAGAAGCTTATTTATCACTAGGTGATGTTGCTAAGAAAAATTTTGTTATAAGCGAAAAAGAATTTTTAAAACATATACAAGCTACATTGCCTGCATTTTTTAAGAAAGAAGATTTAAACATTGAAAATCTTAATGTTTTTATTAATGTTCAAGCTGATAATGGTAAACTTCATGCACACTTACTTTGATTTGAAAAAGATAAAACGTTTTTAAATCAAAGAACTGGTCAAAAACAATTTAAAAAAGTTGGTCAAGTTAAAAAAGAAAACATGAGAAAAATTGAAGATCTTATCAAAATAAGAGTTGAAAACGGACAAAACATTAATGTTTTACAAGATCAAAAAAAATCTATTTGAATTGAACGTAAAAAAATTAAAGACATTATTAAAGCTGATGTTAATAAAAACACATTATTAGCAAGTGATCCTGATAAAAAGAAATTAGAAATCATTGGTAGCTCAATGCTAAAAAATGGTAGTTATGTTTATAAGAAGCTTGATCCCGAAGTTAAAAAGTTTGTTTGAGATATTTTTGAAAATATCAAAAACAATAATCTTGAATTAAACAATCAATGAACGGAATATAAAAAACTTTTTAATGCAGCCGAAAAATCTAAACATGATTATTTCAAAGATTTTATTATTAATGAAAAAAAAGAGCTTGAAAGTCAAATTGGTAATGCAATAACAAAAGCAATATTTCAAGATCTATTAAATAACTCGCAAAAAAGAGATGTGCTAGGTTATTTACCTGAAAGAAGCATTACATATCCTTATCAATTAAATTTGGAATATAGACTGAAATATGTGCCTAAAGATTATGAAGTAGAACAAGAACTGAAATTAGGTCGAAAAGTTAAAAAGTTAATTAATGATTTAGCTAAAACTAGATCGTTATAAATATTTTATTAAAGAGAAATTTTATGAATAAAAATAAAAAATTAATAGAAACAAAGCTTTTGATATGAATTGCAATATTTATGTTTTTATTAGCATTTACAACATTAATATATGCAATTGTTGTAGCAATAAAAGAATTTGATGAAATTTTAAATGCTTCAAGTTTAAAAGAAATGTTTATAAACACTTTTGCTTTCTCAGGAATTACTTATGGATTAATACTTCTTTTAATTTTTTCTAATTTGTGATTACTAAATTGAGTTTTTACTGAGAAAAAGAAAAATCAATTTCCTATTAAATTGCTTTTTCAAAAAATAAAAAATTAAATTAAATAAAAAATAAGGAAGTTAATATGGACAACAAAAAAATTATTATAACAAACGAAATTCTTAAAAAAGCACTTTCAAAATTAGAAAATCAATGAAAAGAGACTGGAAAAACATTTGTAGATGAAAAACAAATAAGTTGAGGTTTACAAAAACATCTTGATTTAAATCCAAGATTAATTGATATTTTTGATAATTTTAAATTAGAACAAGAAGTTAATATTGAAAAATTTGAAGAAAAAAAAGAAGAATTTATATATAGAGAAATAAAAGATGCTGAAGTAAATAGCAATTATGATGATCTTGAACAATTTGCAAATGAAAAAATAAATTATTTGTTAGATCATGTAGGTGAAATTAAACTAGAACAAACAATTGTTAATAATGAATCAAATCAAGACAATGAATTAAATCAAGATAATGAATTAAATCAAGATAATGAATTAAATCAAGATAATAATTCAAAAGATTTATATAAAGAAAAAGAAAAAGAAAATCCAAAACAATTGGTAGATTTTTTAAGAGATTCTGAATTTTGCATTTTAGGAGATTCTTTAAATGAATTTGGAAATATTCTTACAAATGAAGTTATAGAATTGGCTTTAGAAAGATTAAAAAGTAGAGAAAATGAATCTACAATGGAATTGGATAGATAATGTTATCTTCAAAAGAATATATATCATTAAGAAAAGATTTTCATCCACTTTTTTCTAACGAATGAACCTTAGGTGATTTTAATAAATTACTTAACACTTACAAAAATATGAAAGCAATTGTAAGTGATCTAAATAAAAAATACAAAGAAAAAGCTTCTGCAATAATAAGAAATTATGAAGATATCAAAAATTCAATTAGTGATATTGATAAACATAATTTTTTAGAAGTCATCGATAAGGTAGAAGATTATTTAGATAAAAAAATAAAAGCTGAAAATTATGAAGATTTAGAAGAAGAAATTCAAGATAAAGCTAACGATAATTTAACTAATTTAGTGGATGATTTTCATTTATCTAATTTAGGATTTTCATGAGCTGAAGAATGCGTTATACAATATTACAACTATACTTTATACAATCTTAATCCCGGATCATTAAATGTTGAAGAAGATGGTGATAAAGATTTTATAATTTATAAAGGTGATGATGACGAAGATTTAGAATTACCTGAAGCATTTAAAAAAAATATAAGAATTCTTGAAAACACAATTAGTGCATTAAATACAATTGATTTGGAATCTGACAATCATAAATTTAAATTAATTGAAGATGAAAATAATAAAAATATTCATCATGTTAAATTTTTACGTGAAAATAAAAAATATTTATTAAGTATTGAAAATTTTGAAAATAACTTAGAAAAAGGAAAATTTAATTTGCTTGAAATAAAAATTTCAAAAAATAATACTTCTACAGAAGAAAAAAATAATGAAATTAAAAGCTCAAAATTTTCAATTGAATTAGAAAGATAAATTTTAATTTTTTAAATGTTTAAAAAATATAATTTAAAAAAATTATTTCTAGAAAGAGCTTGATTTTATTTATTCCTAAGTATATTTTTATGATTGGTTTTTATATTTCTTTCTGTTTTATTGCATTTAATATTTACTGAATATAAAAACATAAAAGAAGTTTTTAATAGTGATAAATTTTTAGAATTTTGAATTGAAACATTTGAAAAAAAATCATGAATTTACATTTTGTTTAGTTTTACATTAACTATTATAGCTATTGCTGCTTTGTTTTATCAATATGTAAAACATAATAAAAACAAAAACAAATTTAAAGATGAAATTGAAAATCAAGATAATGGCTTTTTAGTTAATGAACCTAAAAAACAAGGTATAAAAAAATTTAATAAAATGTTTTTAGTGAATCCTAAAAATGCCGAAAATGGCTTTGTTTTAAAATTTACTAAAGATAATTGATGAGTAGTATCTAAAGGTCAACCTCATGGAATTATTGTGGGCGCAACTGAAAGTGGTAAAACACAAAAGGTAATACTTCCAAATATCTATTACAATTCTGAACCCTTTTTAGGTGAAAAACAAGCTAATTTTTTCATTTTAGACCCTAAGGGCGAAATAGTTTCGCATGTAGGGGATACACTTAAAAAACGCGGCTATCAAACATTTATAATTGATATTAATGAAGCTAAGCATTCATTAGGATGAAATCCTTTGGAATACATTTACAAAATTTATCACGACGATAAAAATAACATAAAAGAAAATGAAAATAAAGCTCTTGAAGAATTAAAAGATTTATTGTGAAGTTTAAATTATGAAAGTGATAATGCAAAAGATTCAGTTTGAATAGACGGTTCTAAGCAAAGACTTTTTGCTATTGGTAAATATTTATTAGCTTTATCTAAAACTAAAAAAAATTTTGACAAAAAACATTTTAATCTTGCTTCTTTTTATCAATTTTTAAGTATTGAAAAATTGAGTGTTAATGCTGAATGATTTCAATTTCTAGAAAAATACGAAGAAAAAAGAATGATAGATGCTTTAAATACATTGAAGCCTTTGCTTGACATGGACACAAGGATGCAATCAAACTATTTACCTTCAATGGGTGCGGCTATTAATTCTTTTTATAACGATTCTACATTGAAATCTATAACTTCAAGATCAGATTTTAAAATTGATAATTTGCTTAAATTAAAAAAACCTTTTGCAATATTTTTAAAATATGCTGACAACAAACCTGCAAATTTCTTTTTTAGCACAATTATTGTTGATCAGCTATATCAAAAATTTATCACTTATGCAGATAGTTTAGAAAGCAAAAAATTGTCTAGACCTTTTTACTTTATACTTGATGAATTTGGAAACAATAAAAAACATGTAGATTTTGACGTAAAAGTATCAATTGCTCGTTCAAGAGATATTCATTTTTTAATAGCGGTGCAATCTTATAATCAAATAAATTCTATTTATAAGGACAAAGCCGCAACAATTATTGATAATTTACCACTTGTTTATTTTTTATCATCTAATGATAGCAGTACATTAAAAAAAGTATCTGAAATTATAGGGAATAAGGAAATAATAAAAAAATCTCACTCATTATCCCAAAATGATTCTGGAAAATCAAATAGCGAATCAACAAGCATACATAAAGAGCCTGTAATCCCTATGGAAGAACTAGCTACAATGGCTAAAAATCAAATATTAATTAAAATGTTGCAAGAAAAGCCTTTGCTTTTATTCGCCGAATATGCTGGAGCAATCTGATCTGAAGATAAATTCAATTACAAAAACATTGTTTATGAATTTAATGAAGAAAATTTCTTATTAAATATGGAAAAAATTTTAAAAGAAGAAAGAAAAATTCAAGCAGCTATTGCGGAATCGCAATCAATAACTGACTTTGAAGAAAAATCCGAAGATAAAAATAATTCTAAAAAAGAAAAATTAGCATGAAAAGAAGAATACATATTAAAGATTAAAGAAAAAGAAAAAAATAAGAAAAAACAAAAATTAATTTGCCCGGATCACAAATTAGCATTAGCAACATTTAAGGAAAATAATAAAAAAATTTTAAGATGTCCTTTTGAAACGGAATATGAGGGATCGCTTAAAAAGAAAAATGTTAAATGCAATTATGTCTATAAAGATGATGATGAAAGTGAAGTAAAAAATGATACAAATATTTAATTCTAAATCTAATCATCTTGAAGAAGCTTCTAGCAAATCAAGATTTTTTTTAATTATGATGGCTTTTATAGGTTTAGATAGATTTTATGCTGGACGAAAAATTTTCGGTTTTTTAAAAATATTAGCATTCATTGCAACCTTAGCTGTGATTGTAGCATTGACATTTATTTATCAAGATAATTTAGAATTCATTTCACAAACTAATTTTTATATTTGTTTACCTGTGGCTTTTTGATGATGAATAGATATTTTAATAGCTGTTTCTGGGAGACAAAAAGATAAATATAAATTAAGAATATTTAAATGATACAAAAAATAAGGAGAAAGCATGTTTAACATAGCGATAATTAATGGAAGATTAACTAAAGATGTTAATTTAGAAGTTTCTGAAAAAGGAAATTCATATGTAAAAAATTCGGTTGCAATTAGGCAACATTCAAACAATAACAAAAATGATGTTCAATATATGGAAATTGTAGTTTTTGGAGAACAAGCAAAATATTTAAGTTCAAAAGCTTCAAAAGGATCTTTTGTTTCGCTAGCTGGTAATTGAGTAATTAAAAGCTATCAAAATCAATATGGAGACACAATTCAAAGCAATCAATTAAAAGTTTTTCAAATTGGTTTTGTAGAAGAAAGAGGCGATAAAAAAGTAAATGAAAATTCTAATGATTTTTCTAAATTTAACATGGAAAATGATTTAGCTTATATGGCAACACAAATGTCTATTTCTCAAAATGAAAATTCAAAAAATAATCAAAATGAATTAACAAATGATTCAAATGAAACAGATGTAGAACATTTTTCAGTAAACGAAATTTTTGGAAATTAAAATGAATGATTCAAACAAAAAAACTAAAAAAATAAATGTTAACGCGCTAACTGATGAACAATTAAAAGAATTAGTTGAAAAAACAGCTATACACATGAATGACAAAAAACAAAAAACTGCTCGGTTTTCCGGTCGTTTTTCAAGTGCTCAAGATGCTGCATTATTTGCAATTTATAAGGATTCATTATCTTCTACATCATTAAATAAAAAAATGCAAGAGTTTATTGTTAATGGAATTCAAGCTGAATTATATAAAGAAGCAGAGCAAAAATTTAAAAAACAATTATTTTATGCTTTTCAAAAAGCTATTTTTGCTTCAAATAAAAAGTTGCATAACAAACTTCAAGCACTTACGTTTTATATAGATTCTGAATTATCAATCATAAATGATAAATTAAATGTTTTGCTTAACGCTGAATTTGGAAAAATTCCTGTTGAAGAAAGTGAATTTGATAATTTATCTGCAAAAGCTTTAAGAGAAAATGAATATTTTAAAGCTAAAAAATCTAGTGAAAAACATATGCTTGATAAATTAAGAGAAGTTATGGATAAAAAAGTTAAAAAAGAAGAAAAAACAAATAAAGAATATTTAGAAGATAACGTTGATACAAATTTTGAAGAAATTCTAGATATAAAAGATTAATTAAATTAAGGAGAATTATTATGTTAAATAAATTAGAAGCTATGGGCTTCGCACTTGCAGCAGAAGGGGGATTTTCACCTGTTGAGCCTGTAAAAGAATTTAGTAAAACGGTAGGTTATTGATTTTTAGAAATAGGAACTGCTATTGGTGCTATCACTCTCGGCCTTTTATTTATATATCAAATCGTAAAAATTGCTATGGCTCATAATAAGGGTAATGCTCAAGATAAATCAGATCATATGAGATCAGCGGGAATTATACTTGTTTGTATAATTTTATTCATAATTGCTGTTGCAGTGGGATTTACATTTATAACAAAATATGCGGAAGACGCTGTTGGGAGTATTAAAAATGGTTAAATATAAAAAAAGTAATTTTAATTAGGAAAATAAAAATATAATGTGATTATTTACTCCTTTGTTTTTCGGATTACATCAAATGTTTTGAATTTTGGTTTCATTACCTTTTCAAATATTAAAATCCGTTTTAGGGCTTTATAAATATATTGCAAATTCTTTACCAAATATATTGATGTTTGGATCAAAAAATGGAGAAATAGAAGATTGAAATAAAACAATTTTACCTACTCCTTTTTTAAGTTTAATAATTGTTGCTGCCCTTTTATTTTCATTATTTTTACTTATTGCAATTGTTAAAATCGCAGTAGATAAAGTAAAAAGAGAAAGTAGAGGCCCCGGGCTTTATTCATTAATAAGAGTAGTTCCTTCAATTTTGTTTATTGTATTTGTTCCTTTGGGAGTATTTTTACTATTTTGAGCAACCGATTTAATTTTCGAACTTATAAACAAAGCTTTTGGGGACGATCAATCTTCTATAGCTAAAAAAATATTTATTAGTTTAAAGCCTAAATCTATTAATTTAAATGAATGAGAAATAATGGCTGATAATGATTTTAAATCTATGAATTATAGCGATTATCAAAACTTAGAATGAGGAGAAGGATTTCAAATTATTTTAACATTAGGAATTATTGGAATTATCTTATCATTCATTTTTCTTTTAGCTGCATTATCACTAATACAAAAAGTTTTTCAACAATTTTTCTTATTCATAATATCTCCGCTTGTAGCTCCTACAATTTTACTCGATGCTGGAAAAAGAATTAAAACATGGCAACAATTATTCTTAGCTAAAACACTAGCTATTCAAGGTTTTTTGATTGGTATGAATGTTTTTGTAATTTATACAAATTTAATTTCAGGATGGGTAAATACACTCGAAGATTGAACTCCTATTTCTAGACAATTATTTTTAATTTTATTATTGATGGGTGGGGCATTAGGAGTTTCTTCATTAACATCATTAATAACTGAATTTGTTGGTGAAGGAATGTCTACGAGAGAAACATTAGGAGAAACTGCATCATTAATGAAAACAGGTATGTCATTAGCTGTTGCTGGAGGAACAGCGTTTAAATTTGCTAAAAGCTTACCTAAAAAAGCTATTCCTAAATCATTTAGAAGCGCGGAACAAGGTATATTAGACAAGCAGTTGAAAGCCGGTCAATTAACACCTGCTGAATATCAAAGACAAAAAGCTGAAATAAGAAAAAA
>NZ_JBSWZS010000023.1:0-8535 GCF_054170725.1 Mycoplasma pogonae
GTGCTTTTTTTGTTAAAAAAATGACTAAAATTTATTTAAATATAAAAATATATTTATCAACAAATAATTAATAAATGTTAAATTAAATAAAAAATGACCCCTATTATTAAAAGGTCATTTTAATCAAAAAACATTATTAAATTAAATTATTTTTTTATTTTTTTGCGTTTAGCAGCAAGGAATCTTCAAATTAAAACAGGGACAAATGCAAATAGCGATAATAATCATCATGGTTTCTTTGATTGTGGAATTAAATTTAAATTAGAGTTTTCTGAAACTGGTTTATTAGTTGTTACAGTTAAATCACCTTCTTTAACTTCTTTTAATCCAACTATAGATTCTGTATTACCTTTTTCTTCTGCTTTTTCTATTTCAACATCAATTGCATTTGATTTTTCTAAAGCTTTATCCGCTAATTTAGCAATATCATTTAATTTTTGACTTCAATCATGTTGATTAGGAGTAACTAAATTAATCGACTCTTGTAATGAATGTTTAGTATTATGTGATAATGACTTATATTTTTCACCATTAGCAATTAAATCAAATAATTTGGTTTTAGCTTTTTCAACTTCTTCATTACCATCAAGTGCATTAATTGCATCTTGAATTTCTTTAAATACATCATCAATGTCAGCAACTGAAATACCATGTTTAAATGTATTGGCATCAGTTACATCATATGGATCATTTACTGGAGCTAAAAGAATTTTATTGATTGCATCAACTACTTTTTTGTTTTGTTTCACTCCATTAGTTGAAGCTGTATATGTTGGTGTTTCTCTTATTGTTAAATAATTATCAAGATCTAATTGGAAATTAGTAAATTTTTCGTTTAATGCAACTGCTGTTGCAGTAATATCATCTGAATCTTTGATGTTTTCATCTTTTGATTTTGATCAGTCCACTTTTGCTACATCTTCTTTAAATTTGTCTTTAGTATCTTGACTTAAATTTGGAAGATTTTGAATAGTATTTTGATTTTTACCAATGTTATTATTGATCTCTTCTAAATCATTAACTTTTTGTTTTAAATCAGGTAATGATGTAGTTGGTAAATTATTTTTAGCATCGTTACGCTCAGGTTGAGGAATATTTGTAAAAGTATCCATTTTGTCTTGAGCATCTTTTAAGTTTTCATTACCATTTAAATTATTTATTGCAGATTCAGCTTCTGATTTAATTCTGGATAAATTGGTTTTAGCATCATCTGCTAATAAATTAGTATTATTTAAATTTTTGGCTTTTTGCAATACTGCATCTAAATCTTGTCTTCGAGAATCATCAGCAAGTGTGTAATTTGTTGTTTGCTGTGCTTCTTCAAGTTTTTGAATTGTATCTTGAATTTCTTTTAGTGTCTCAAGCGCTTTAGTTGCTTTATCATCAATAATATCTACTTCAGGAACAAAATTAGCATCAGTAACGCCTTGATTAATTGCAGTTTTTGTTGCATCATTAAAAACTCCAAATTCACCATTAGCTGCTGTTTTTTCTTGCACTTCTTGTTTAACCCGGGCTAAATTTTCATTTCCATCTAGATCCGTTAATGCTTTTTTAATTTTAGCAATCGCAGCTTTTACATCAGTTAACATAACTCCTTCTTTAATTCCCCCTTCTAAATCTTGGGTAACTGAAGGAGTTGTTTCAACTTCTAAAACAGATCTAGTTGCAGCTTTTACATTTTCATCTTGATTTGTTTTAACTGTAGGGGTTGCATCTACATAATCAGCTGTTGACATTGCTGTTTTATAAGCATCATAAGCTGTTTTTAATTCATCATATTTGTTATGAAGATCGGTTGCTTTTGTTTCAACTGCAACAATTTTATCTAAAATATCTGTTTTATTAGCATTAATATCAATTACTTTTGTTTCTTGAACAAATGCTTCTTTTGCATTGTGCGAAAGACTATCTAAAGCATTAATATTTGTTTCTGCCTCACCTAATTTAGTATTGACTTCCCGGAATTTAGCAACAGCATCATCAAGTGCAGATTTATCACTATATTTAGCAAGATTTTCTAAATCATTTTGAATATCAGTTATCGTTGATGGTAATAAATTAGTCAATTTAGCAATTTCAGTTTTGGCATTGTCAAGATTTTCATTTCCTTCAAGATTACTTTTAACTCTTGATGCCGTTGTAATTGCAGCTTCAGTTTCAGCACGAATTGTATTATTGTACAAGTTTTTGGTTAATTGTTCTTTTAACTTAGCAAGTGCTTTATCATAAGCGTCTTTTCCAGATTGACTAGCTAATTTGTAATCTTTGTCAACTTGGTAGTTTTCTAATTCCTCAATTTTAGCTAATAAAGCATTGTAAGCATCTAATGCTTGGCTTGCTTTTGTATCAATTTCTGTGACTTTTGCTTTGGTATTAGTTTCTGAATTATCTAGGTCAGCTAAAATTGCATTTTTAGTGTCATCATTAAGTGTGTTATAGATACCAATAGAAGTGTCGGTATTTTCAACTTTTTCTCTAACTTTTTCTTTGTCTTGATTTACTTGCGTTAATCCATTTAACTGACTAAGTGCATCATTAATTTTTGTTATGGCTGCTTCGACACTAGCTAAGGTTGTGCCTGCTTTTAATGTTTCTGAAGTTAATGCTTGAAGTTCAGTTTCAATATTTGTATATGTTTTGTCTTTTAAAACTGATTCTAATGCTTCTTTAACTTTTTGATTCTGTGCAGTTTTATTTTCAGATGTAGCTTCAGTATATTCTTGTTTTGTAAATGCTGCTTTATAGTTTATAACGGCAATTTTTAATTTATTAAATTTATCATTGATTGCTTCAGCATTATTAAAATTATTTTGAATTGCTGCCTCAATTACTGATTGTTCATCATCAATATTGATATTGGCAACTTTTATTTTAAATTCATCTTTTAACTCAGGAGATAAATGATTTAAATTATTTGTTATTTGTGAATTTAAATCACCAATTTTAGTATTAATTGATCTAAATTTATCTACTATTGCATCTAATTTAGCTTTTGTATTCGTTTCAGCTAAATTATTTATTTTAGATTTAATTGTATTTCGTTGAGTTGATTCTGGGATATTTGTAAAGCTATTAATTATGTTAAGAGCATTATTTTTGTTAACATCACCAGTTAAAGCAGCGTTTGATACATTTATTGGTTCTAAAATTGCATCAATTTCGGCTGCTGTTTTATTATAAATATCATCGTTAGAAAATTTAGTTTCTAAAGCTGATAACTGGTTATCAAAATCATTAATTTGAGATGTTTCAGATAATTTATAATTTGCTTTTGTTTTAACATTTTTTATATCAGTAATTTTTTGATTAATTTTATTTGCATCAGTAACTACTTGGTCTGCTTTTGTAATAACATCTTGAAGTTGGCTATATGATGTTGCTGCTATGGCTGCTGTTCTAATAGAATTTTTTGTAGCATCATTTAATCCAGATCAAGGAGCTTCATTCAATTTATTAGTTATTTTAGTAATTTCTTGATCACCATTTAATTTAGCAAAAGCTGCATTAATGTTTGCAGATGCTTGTTGGATTGCGGTTATATTATCTGTTGATAATTTTTTGCTGTTAATATTAAATCCGTTAGTTAGTGTTGTATCAGTTACATTGCCAAGTACTTTTTTTAGTTCATTTAAAACATCTTGGTCAATGTTATTTACATTTTGAGTTACATCATGTTTTGGATTGTTAATTTCATCAGTATATTTTTTTAATACTGTTTTCAGTTTTGTTAATTCATTATCTAAAGAAGTATTTAAATCTGTAGCCTTAGTTACAATTTTATTAATTTCTGTTTCAGCAGTTGTTAAATCAATATCGGTAATATCAATTTTACCTAATTCTTCAATTAATTTATTTTTTGATGCTTGTGTTAAATGTGATAATACACTAATATCTTCTTTAGCTTTTTTAAGTTTGGCATTGATATCAGAAAGTGATGTTGCAGTTGCATCCAATTTGGCTTTTGTATTTACAGTTGCTAAATTATTTAATTTTTTACCTGCTTGAATTTTTTGATCATCACTTAAATCTGATAATGAGGATAAATTTGTTACAGCTGTAGTTAAATTATCATCTCCATTCAATGATGCTTGAGCAGTTGCAAGATCCAAATTATCTAAATCAGTTTGAGCAGCGTTTTTCTTAGTATTATCAAATAAGTTTTGTTTTAAATGTTTTTCTAATTTTGTAATAATTGAATCATAATCTGATTGATTAGGTACTGGATTAGATAATAAATAATTAGCTTCATTTTGCTTTGCTTTAAGCTGATCAATTCTTTCTCTAATTGAAGTAATTAATGGTTTGGCAGCATCAATTCTAGCTTCAATATCATCAAGATCACTTAATGAAGTTGTATCCGTAATTTCTTTTTTAATAGAATTTTTTACATCGTCAGGCAATTCATTAAATTCTGTTGTACTATTAATTTTTTGTTCTAATTCTCGTTTTTTATCAGTAATTTTGGTAGCCAAAACAGTTTCACCATTCAAACCATTTTTAGCGGCTTCAATTTTTCCAGCAACTTCAGTAGCTTTAGCAGATAAATTATCTAATAGCGTTTCAACTTCCGATAAAGTATCAGATCCAAGACCAATTTTTAATGTATTAATATTGGTTGAGTTTGTTAGTATTGTAGGTTTGGATACTGCAGGACTTACAATTTCGTTTAATGCTGCATAAACAGCAGCATTTTGAGTGTCTTTGTTGTTTGCTTCATCATATTTTGTTGTTCCGATTGTAGCAACATAATCATTAAATTTAGCAACAATTTCACTATTATATTTTGAGTTTAAAGCCTCAGTTTTAGATACAAGATTGTCTAATTTCGTCTTAAATGCAGCTTCAGTTTCTCCAGCATCGGTTTTATCAAAACTATTTAATTTATCTTTGACTTTTTGAATTAAAGTTGCTGATAAATGAGTTAAGGTTCCAATATCTTTTAATGCTTTATTATATCAAGCTGTTTTTTTAGCTTTTCAAACAACTTCATTAATTTTATTTTGAGCTTGAGTTTCTGTTAAATCACTAATATTAATTTGACCTAATTTATTTATAAAATTGTTTTTTTCATCATCAGTTAAACTATCTGTTCCATTAATAGATCTTTTTGCAACGCCAATCTTACTATCGATATCTGTAAATAATGTTTCTAAATTATTTAAATCTGTTATTGAACTAACTTTAGATAAATTTCCCATTTTTATTTTTGCTTGTGTTTTTTGGTCACTACTTAAATTAGTTAAAGCATCTATTTTATCTTTAGCTGTTGTTAAATTTACGTCACCATTTAAAGCAATTTTAGCAGCTTCTACAGCATCAACTAGATTTAAAAAAGTAGAAGTGGGAATATCCAAAATATTTTCATTTTTATTTTTTTCAGCTTCTAATGCTTGAAAACTTGTAAGAAATTCATTGTGCTCTTTTGTGTTTGATAATTTGTAATTTGTTGAATCTAAAACCGGTTTTAATTCATTGTATTTATCTTTTAATGATTTAAATGAAGTAGCAACGTTATTGGCTTTTGTATCTAATGCATCTAAAGCATCTATTGTAGTTGCATTATTAATTTGTTTATTAATTTCTTCTAATGTTTTTTCACTTAATTCAGTTAATGGAGAATGAGATAATTTTTCTCTTGATTGTTCTTTTCTTTTATTTAAATCACCATTTAGAGAGTTAAAAGCATCATTAATAGCATTTATTGCCTCAGTAACTTTTGAACTATCAATATAAGAAAATTTACCATTACTAATTGATGATGCTTCATTTAATTCAGTAAGTTTGGGCGAATCTAAAACACTATTAATTGCTGTAATAACTTTTTGATCTTCTTCATTTTTGTTTGTTGCATCATCATGTTTTGGAGTTTTGATTGTATTTTTATATTTTGCAAAAGCTGATTCTAGATTAGCGAAAGAATCATTTAAATTTTTTGATTTTTGAGCAGTTTGATTAACGCTACTTCTAAATTCTGATATGTCAGTTGTATTTAAACTACTATTGATTAATTTTTCAAAAGCATCATCTAGTTGTTTAATAAACTCGTCTTGAGCATTAGTTGATAAACTATTATAATTTCTGATTTTATTTTTTTCAGAATTTATAATAGTTTCATATTCTTCTGAACCATTAAGTGCATTATAAGTTTCGATAATTTTATTCTCTAAGTTTATTAGATCAGCTGATTTAAGTCTACGGGATGATAAATCAACGCTTTTTGCATCATTAAGTGCTTTATCAAAAGCTAGTTTTTTTTCTGAACTTGCAGCAGTATATTTTTTGTTAGTTTTTTTGCTTAAATAGTCTTCTATTTTAGAATTTAATGATTCTAATGAGCTAATAATTTTTTCATAATCTTTTTCTTTCTCTAAAAAAGATTCCGTAATATTATTTTGTTGATCAGAATCATCATTTCTTAATCTTGCTAATTGATTTCCCATCATTGTTTTTAAAGTTGATTTTTGAGTTGAAGAAAAATTGGATTTTGAATCGATTAAATCACTTAATTTTTTTGTAAATCCATTTAAGTTATTTCAAGATTGAAAAAATTCACCTTTAATTGCTTGCAGCTGTCCTAAATCAGTTAATTTAAAATTAGGGTCATCTTTATCATTCAACATACTATTAATTTTTCTTGCTTGTTGTCGAAACTTTTCTTTTAAACTTTCATCAGCTTTAAAAAAGTGGTCATGATACTCATCATCAGAATTGTTAACTGCTTTTGAAAAGTTTGTATCATTTAAACGTAAATCTAACATATCTAAATTTATTTGATTAATTCAAGAACCTAAGTCAGGAAATCTACTTGGTCTTATGTATTCTGGAACTCAATCAAAATAATCTTTTTGTCCCTCTGTTAAAGAAGAAAAGTTTCTATCTATTCATTGCATTTTAGTTTCGTCTCTTCTTTTTTCATCATAAGCAGAAACAGAAATGGCAGAAACTATTAAAGGTGTAGTTGCTAAAACAAATAGAAAACCTTTTTTAAGATTTTTATATTTTTTAATCATAAAATCCTTTCTTAAAAAATAAAATCATTTAAAAATATTAAAAAATAATACAAATAAAAACTAATTTTAATATATATATATATATATATATAAAGACATTAATGCCTAAGTTTTAAAATAATTTTCATTTTGTAGAAAATTTTTAGTAAATTTAAACTTTTTTTTTTTTTTTAAAAAAAAAAAAAAATATTCCTAGCTGTAGAAAATACATTTAGGAATATTTAAATTTAAGATTAATTACTTAAGGTCTTTTTTTTCATTTAGCTACAAAGAATCCCAAGACTGAAATTGGAATAATTGCAATTAAAGAAAATAATCATCATATTTTATTTGATTTTGAATCATCATTTGGCATTGGATTTTGAGGAATAATTACTTCAGTAACATTAGTTAAATCATCCTCTTTAGACTCTTCCAATCTAACAACTCTATCCGCATCCTCATTTGCTTTAGCTTTAGCAATTTCTTGGTCAATATCTTTTGTTGTTTGAAGTGCTTGATCAGCTATTGTAATGACTTCTTTTAATTTTGTATCTCAATCAGTGTGATTGCTATTAATTACATTAATCATTTCGCGTAAACTTTGTTTTGTAGCATGTGATAAATTTTTATATTTTTCATCAGTAGCAATTTCATCACCTAATTTAGTTTTGGCTTTTTCTACTTCTAATCTACCATCTAGTTTAGCAATTGCATCTTCAATATTTTTTAAAGATGCATCGATATCAGCGGCACTAATACCATGTTTAAAAGTATTAGTTGAAGTAACATCATCGGCATTTATCACAATTTTAGAAAGAATTTTATTAATTTCTTCTACAACTTTTTTGTTAACTAGATCTTTATTAGTTGCAGCTGTATAAGTTGGAGTTTGTTGAATAGATAAATATTCATCAAGATCCAATTTTAAATTAACAAATTTATCATTTAAAGCAATTACAGTATCTTTAGCATCGTCAGAATTTTTAATATTTTCATCTTTTGATTTATTTCAATCAACTACAGCAACATCTGTTTTAAATTTATCTTTCGTATCTTGGTTAATATTTGGAAGTTTATCAATAGTATCCTTATTTTTACCAATTGTATCATTAATATCTTTTAGATCTTTTACCCTTTGATTTAAATCAGTTAATGATGTAGTTGGTAAATTGTCGCGCGCTTGATCACGATCAGTTTGAGGAATATGTATAAAAGTGTCGACTTTGTCTTTTGCTTTTTGAAGATTTGTATTTCCATCTAAATTATTTAAAGCATCATTCGCTTTGGTTTTAGCATTGGCTAATTTTGTTGATGCCCCATCATCTAGTAAATTACTATCTTTTAAATTTTTTAATTCCTTTAAAGCATCATCTAAAACTTTTTGTTTTTCATCACTAGCAACTTTATAATTTGTTGCTGCTTTAGTGTCTTCAAGTTTTTTAATGGTGTCTTCAATTTCTTTTAATGTATTAAGTGCATCTTTAGCTTTTTGATCGACTTCTTTTACTTTATTGGCAAAATCAGCTTTATCAACTTCATC
>NZ_JBSWZS010000024.1:0-6245 GCF_054170725.1 Mycoplasma pogonae
GCAAACTCTAACTCAAATTGGAGTTTCTATTTTAATTAAGCCATTACAAGCTTTAATTCCTCTAGGTGCTGCTGCATTAGAGGCGGGATTATCAATTGCTAATGATTTATTATGAGATTATGTTTTTGATGAAAAAACATCATTACAAGATATAGGAATTAGTGTAGCTTCCAATTTTTTGCCTTTCGCAAATAAAATAGGTAGGGGAATAATAGGCAGAAGTAAAAATAGATTTTATGGAATAGCATCACAAGTAAAAGAAAAAACTCTTAAATCAGAGTTAAAAAAATTAGGAAAAGAAACATATAAAATAGGTAGAAGTAATGAGATATTAAAATATTCAAAAGCATTTGAAAAAGAAATTAAAGATATCTCAAATACAAGAAGAGCATATTTTAAATTAGGAAAAAATATGCCAAAATTAAAAACTAAAAATTTTAAAACTACTTTATTGCAAAACAAAGAAGAAATAAAAATTTTAAACTCTCAAGTAAAGCAATACAAAAAAGTTATATTTACAACGAGGCAATTAATTTCTGCTGCAACAAGCCCTGAATATTTAGCTAAAAAAACTTCAGATTTATTAACATCTCCATTTAAAAGAAAAATTAATAAATACATTAATGAAAATTTTAAAAATTTTAAAAAAGGCTTAGCTAAAAAATATAAACTTTTTGATAAGTATTCAGATGATTATTTAGAAAAAATACCTGTGAAATCTAAAGTTATTAGCCACATAAAATTTATTCCAAATAATAATACTTGAGATTTTTATAATGTAAGTTGTATTGTATATTTTAGAAAAGATGCAACATCTAGCAAAAATAATCCAAACGGTAAACCTCCGATATATTTATCAAATAAATCAATTAATAAAATTATAGAATTCATTACTTCATCTTCGCCTATGGCTCATTATTTAGATAACTTTGCTTGAGGGTGAGATGTTGGTAAATTTTTAAGAGAAAATAAACAATTTATGTTTATGTCAAAAATACCTGTTTTTGGTAGTTTAGCGAATACTATTATTTGATCTCAAAAAACCGTTTCAAGGCTGATAACATCAATAAAAAATTCTGATTATGAATGAAAAAACAAAAACTTAATAGGTGAGTTTGGTAAAGGTTTAAAAGATAATGCATTAAAAGGTTGAAAAATACCTTATTTATCCCCAATGAGTTATTTTGCTAGAGGAGCTTTAACAAATAACCCAAGATATATAACAACAACTGCTTTTAAACAAACTAACAAAGTTTTAAAAACTCATAAATTAAGATCGAAATATTGAAAAAGGAGATAAATGTCTGAATATAAAAAAAATTATTTAGCCAAATTTAATATTACAAAAGAAGAATATATTAATAAATTTGGTGGAGGTCTTTCAAATCAATTTAAAATACCTTATCAAATAAGAAAAATTAATCCCAGCATGTCTGAAGATAATTTTTTTTACTATGTAGCAAAATCTATTTTTGACATTTGTGATAATCTAATCAATCAAAAAGCTTCACTAACTATGCAAAATACATATGAAGAATGGGTTGCTAGAGTAGGAGAACAAAGAGCACAAAATTTGCAAAATGCTGTTTATTATGAAATTAATTATAGATGCTTAAATAATGATTTTCCGGAATTTACAAATAAGTCATTTTTTACACATCAAAATATGGTTTTGAATTCAAACCCTAGAACATACAATTCCCCTCAGCAATTTTTAAATGCACAATCATTATCATTTTTAGCTGTTTCTCTTTGGGAAAATTTATCAGTTAATCCTGACACATTAAAACTTAGATTAAAAAAATATTTTATAGAAAATAAAGAAATTTTAAAAGGTGATAAGGGAGAACGCGGAGAACAAGGTATTCAAGGACCAAAAGGTGATAAGGGGGATCGTGGAGAGCGAGGAGAAAAAGGAATACAAGGCCTAAAAGGTGATAAAGGAGACAAAGGGGATCCGGGAGAACAAGGTATTCAAGGACCAAAAGGTGATAAGGGAGAACAAGGGCAACAAGGAGTCCAAGGACCTAAAGGAGAACGCGGAGAACAAGGGCAACAAGGTATTCAAGGACCAAAAGGTGATAAAGGAGACCGAGGTCCCGAAGGACCTCCGTTATCTAAAGCGGAAAATATAAAACATTTAAAAGAAATATTTAATTTAGACTCGCCTTCTAATGAAAATTGTCATATTGTTTATAAGCAAATACCGGATGATGCAATAAATTTAGAAGAAATAAAAAGCACTCAGAGATGAACAAAAAATAATTTAAGGTATTTAACAATAACTATTACTCCTTCTCTTCTAAAAAGTTATATTGCTCAATTAAAAAGAGAAAATGATGAAACTAAAATAGAAGCATTTGCTCACAAACTAGCTACTTTTGCGTGAGAAAGAGGAATATCAAATGCTAGAAATAATCACAAAGGTTTTAATCTTCGAAATCTAGATTGAGTTGGTGATGAAAATAGTGATACTTCAATCACTTCTAAATTATTTACATGATTGACAATTCAAAGATCAACAACAGGAGGTTCTTATAATGATTATTTCGAAGCTTCGAAAGCATATATTAAAAATTTTGATTTACCTGATTATAAAAATATAAATGCAGATCTTGTTTGTGCTAATGAAAAAATAATTTTTCAAGGCGGAAATGGTATTACAGAGACATTTGATGGAATACCAGAAGATTTATTTGATAAAAACAAATCTGATGAATTACAAGATTTTATAAATTTAAATTTGGAAAAGCCTATAAGCCTAAAAGCTTTTAAACAATTTTTAGATAGTGATATGAGGGGTAGTTTTAAATATGAAATTAATGAAATTAGAAATGATTTATTAAGTTTCACAGAAGAAACATCAAAAGAGCTAGATAAATTAAATAGTCAAAGTAATTGAAGTTTTATTGGATCATCTTATCAATTTGTTAAAAACGAATATTCAGGAGATTCTAAAATAGAAATTCAATTACCAGAAAATAACCAATATAATGAATTTAGAATTGTTTTTCACTCAACTTGATCATCTCATCCTGTAGTGTTTGATAAAGTTGTTCAGCCTTTTATTTCGCAATCAGATATTAGAAACATATTAAGAGAAATTGTTGAAAAAAATAATTTAAGAGTTTCATATGCATTGAGTGCATATGATAAAACAATATTGTTATGAAATATTCGTCAAGGACCTGGTTTTCACGAATGAAAAAATATAGGTACAAAACTTATTGATAATGGAAAAAAATACAAAAAAGAAATTTTAACAAATGAAAAGATGTGGTCAGATCCGGAAACATTTCCTCCTGGAATATATTATGATGGAATAGAGGATGGAAAATTTATTTTAAGAAGTGAAATAGCTTTTGGAGAAGAATATTTTAAAACAAATGAATTTCACCATTTTATACTTTTATATGGAAGGAAAGTTTAAATGGATACAGGCACAATTGTAAGTCTTGTATTTAATATATTGCTTATTTTAGCAGGTGCAATAACTTTTCTAGTTAAAATAATATTCAAAAATATTAAAAGACCTTATTCAAGAAATTGAAATATTTTAGGAGTTCAAAAAATAGAACAAAAACAAGAAGAAATTGAAACTAAGCATAAAATGGATTTAGAACAAAACAAAGTAATAATAAATACTAATAAAAATATTACTAAATTATTTATCCAATTAAATAAATTACAAGTGGATCAAAATAATTTAAATAAAGCTTTTTTGATTTATGTTGAAAACAACGGAGCAAAACCCGAAACTAAAAAAATTATTAAGGAGTTATTATCGAATGAAAAATAAATTATTAAATATTTTAAAAATTATTTGAAATGCTTTAATTTTATTATTAATAAGAATAAGCAACAAAAAAAATTTTAAAAAGAAAAACAAAAAACAAAAGTAGGATATCCTACTTTTTTCTTTGTTATAATTATTTTATGGCTATGTTTATTTTTGCAATAATACTTTTTACCATTTTTCTTTTGACTTGTTTTATAGCGAGTTTTGAATATCAAATATGAGTTTTATATACAAAAATTTGGTTGCCAGTAAATTATTACACCAAAGAATTAAATATAATTAATAATATAATTAAAAATTTAATAAACATCGATATTGATATACTAATTAATGATAAAAATTTTATATCTGAAGAAGTATCTAAAATAGAAGACTTACAGTCTTATTCAATTAAAAAATTACCATTAAAAGAACAAAAAACATTAATGGCAATTTATAGTTTATATAGCGATTTGAATAACATTTTTTTCAAAGAAAATGCTAAAGTCACTAAAAATTATTATGAAAATGAAATAGAAAATAATAAATTTAAATTAATTGCTGAAAAAGGTAAAAATTTATACAAAGAAAATATTTATTCAGATACAGAATTTAAATTTTAGTATTTTATTTTTTTAAATATTGTGGTAAAATTATTATATCAAGTAAATAGATTGCGCCTATTTTTAATTGATATACTTGTATATGTAGATTAAATTAAGGAATAGGTCTATTTTTATAAAATAGATCTATTTTTATTTCCTTGATAAAAAAGCATTAAAAAATCTCCCAATAGGGAGAGCATAAATTGCGCTTATGCATGCTTATTTTATCATATTTTGTTTAAATAAGCAAGCTTTATGCTCTTTCCTGGGGTAGATTTATACTCAATAACATTTATAACAGGAGAAAATATGAAGTTTGAGCAATATCTAGAATTATTTATACAAAATTACGAAGTTTTAGTTGATAAAAAGGCAAGAAGTTTTAAAACATTATTAAATGTTAAAAGCGTTTGCAAATGAGTTAAAACTTTAAGAATTGAAACAACAAAAATTAATGATTTGGTTGATTTTTTAAATGAAGCAATACAAAATCGAAATGATAACAACAATAGTAAAGTTTTATATCATTCAATAATTTCACTTTTTTTAAAGTTTTTAGCAGAATTGACAAAACAATATTTTAATGCTAAATTACTTATTAAGCCTTCAAGAGAAAGAAATACAAGGCAAGCTTATTCAGAGCATGAAATGATTTTTTTAGAAGAAAAATTAGAAGAATTTAATAATAGTAAGTTCACACTTATTTGAAAATTATTCAAACATAATGGGACTAGAGTTTCTGAATTTGCTAGTATAGATTGAAAATCTTTAAAACCAAACGGTTATAAAATACAAATTAAATCATCTAAAAATGGTAACTGAAGATATTTTAAAGTTCCTGATTATTTAAGATCTGAATTTGATAAACATGATTTAAATTTATCACAAAATACTATACAAAATCATTTTACAAATTTTAAAAAATTTATCAGATCTAAATATCCTGATTTTAATAAACCTATACACGCACACATGTTAAGACATTTTTTTGCTACAAAAGCAATGTTAAATATTGGTGATATTTCTAAAGTTCAAGCATTGACCGGTCATGTTCAAACAAACACATTAGTTGAAACATACATAAAATACAATAATAGTTTTCAAGATATATGATGGGAACAAGCTAATTCATACACGCTAGAAAGCCTTGAACTTAAGCAATTAAAAGATATAATTGAAAATTTAAAAAGTCAAAATGCATATCTTAAAAATAAATTAAGAGAAAATAATATAAAATTTGAAAGTAATGATTAATAAGGAAATGAAGTTACCAACTAGAAGTGAATTAGGAATTGACATTAAAAAGCTTTTGTGAGATAACGAACCTAAAAGCTTTAGTGAATGAAAAGCTATAGCGGAGAGAACTTTTGTTATCAAATTAAAAATATACTTAAAAAAGACAAATCAATTGTCTTTTTTTTCGAGTATTTATCAAATAATTTTTTATTACGGATTTATAAATTTTAGAAAAGAATTAATGCTGAAAAAGTTTTTAGAATCCAAAAATTATAAAGTGTATGTATCTAGTGTTGATTTTGACGCAATTTGACAAGTTGACTTAATTGTTAAAAAAGATAATCAAAAGTTTTATATTCAATTAAAAAGTAATTTAGATTTAAATAATTCAGATATATCAAAATTAAAATCATTTGCAATTAAACAAAATGCTATTCCTATTATTTCTATCAAATACGGTAAAGAATTTCAACATACTAATTTATTAAATTTTTCTAAAGTATTTTTTTAATGTATAATTAATATATCAAAAAACAGATTTATGTTTGTTTTATATTATTTTTTGATCAAATTATCACTAAATAGTATCTTATTTTAGTATCTTTCCAGGTATCTTATTTTTATAA
>NZ_JBSWZS010000025.1:0-5179 GCF_054170725.1 Mycoplasma pogonae
TAATAATAATAATAATAATAATAATAATAATAATAATAATAATAATAATAATAAAGATGAAAATGAATATTTTTGAGTTGGTGGCGGATTAACATTTAGATCAATAATTTCAAATGCATTAAATTTTGCTGCATTTGCAGAAAGTATTAATAAAAAACAAGAATTTTATTTACCGTTTTTTGCTCCTGATAATCTTATTGGTGGAAAAGATTCTTTAAATAAACCAAAAAAAACACTAGGTGATTATGGAGATAGTGTTAATGAATATTTTTCTTTTTCAACAGATGGCAGAAGATTTGCATATAAAACATATAACGAAGATTTTGATAAACCTGTAGATTTAAGTGATAATGTTTCAAAATATAAATCGTCTAAGTTTGATGAATTAAAAACTGAGATGAAAAAATTTTTAGATAAACTTTATGAAGAAAATCCTGAATTTAATAATAAAAAATTAAAATTTATATTTTATTCAATATTTAAAAATTCTAAAGAATTATTCGCTTATCAAAATATGGCTAATGCGTTAAATGAATTAGACGATAGATTAGATATTATTTATAAAGAAGTAGGGCAAGATAACACAAAAGCTGATGAATTAACTAAAATTAGAGGTTATAATTTAAGCCCAACTTTTGCTATTGCAGGTTATAATTATATTTATAATGGTATAGGGGCTGCATTTAAATTTTTAACTGATCAATATTCAAGAACAAGTTTTTTACCAATGCTTGGTCAAGTGTGAAATAAAAAAAATGATGAAAACTTTAAAAATTCATTCCCAAGTTTAGTTAAAGTAGTGAATGAAATGCAAAAATTTACGAATAACTTCCCTGCTGGTGTTAAGAAAATTGAAGATTATGGAAAAATGCCATTAAGCGAAATTAGAAAAGATGGAGGATATTCATGATTAATAGGAGATAATAAAAATTTTGATATTAAATTAAATTTTTCTGAATTTTGATTATATTATCAAAATAGTAATACCAATGATGAATTAGTAGCTTTAACAAAAGAACTTAATGTAATTTTAGGCTTTTGATTTGGTACAGATTATTCATTCAAAATTTCTCCTAAAAATCCTTCAAAATTTTTAAGAAACCCGAATTATGTTTACCCAAAACAAATTGATGGATATACTTATTTAAGTGATACATTATATAAAATAAAAGAGAATGCAGAAATAAAAAATGATTCATCAAAATAATTTAAACTAGGACAAAAAAGTGAACATTTTTAAATAGTGTGAACCTCTCAGAAATTCTGAGGGGTTTTTCAATCTAAAATTAATTGTGAATTCACTCATTATTATATAAATCAATATTTGTTTGAATTTTTTGTTTTAATTTTTTAAAAGTAATTTTGGAAATGTTAATAAAATTTAATTATTTAAATTTTATACAAGAAAAAATACTCCACTTCACAATTGTCTAATAAGTTACTCACTATAGAGATCGATAATGTTGTATTTTTATTTTTAGCCACATTTACAAATTCAAAATATTATTATTGAAATTTGTTATATATAAATGATTTATACATTTATAAAATAATTAATTTCTTTGTGGTGCTCTAAAATAAATTCAGTATTGTTAATTTCATTTAAATTTCAAGAAAGAATTTTTTTAGTTTTTTGATGAATTGCTATGATAAATAAACATGATTTACATTTATATCTCTAGGTGCAAGAATATAAGTAATATCTTTTGCAACAATATTTTTATCTGCAGTATCGTGATAATCATGTTCTACACCAAATCAAAAAATTTTACATTAGTATTTTTAATTTCTCTAGCTTTTCTTTTTTGTCGAATTTTGCAAAATAAACTTAATTGCTGCATTTTTCTACCTAAAGTACGATAATTTATTTTAATTTGATAATTATTTTTAATGTAAGCAGCCAATTTTTGTTTACCATAAATACCTTTATTTTTGTTAAAAAATTCAAGGATAATTTTTTAATTTTCAATTTCTTTTTACTTAATGTTATTTATTTTTTTGTTTGTAATTTTGCATTCCAGATTTAGATAATTGAAAAAATTCAATTTTTTTAACTTGCTTAATATTTAAAGATTAATCTTTTTTGTTTTTATTATTTTTAGATTTTTCATTAGTTATTTTATTATATCTTTTAAAAATTTCAAATTTTTCTCAATCTTCTAATTTGTTGTAAATTTTTTTTATTTTTTTTGGTATTTTTTCTGTTGAATTTATTGTAATATCATTTTCAAAAAGTAGGAAGAGAACCATAACTTTTGTCATATATTTCAAAATATTCCAATCATTCTGATAATTTTAAATGCTTTGCCATAATAAAAAAGTGAACTATAAAAGATTAAACCCGCCCCAATATTAGGGCGGGTGAAACTTGGAGAGGTTCACTTTTTTTGTTCTAGGTTGATATGATATAGGATATGGGCTTTTTGGAGATAAATATGGCACAAGATATTCAATATATAAAAACGTTTCTAGAACAGAGGTTCATAATAAATTTGACAAAATATAAATTAAAATAGATCCTTATATAATTAAGGATCTATTTTTTAAATTTAGTAGTTCAAAATTTGAACTTTTTGAATAAAAAACCCTCCGAAGAAGTTAGTTATAAAAAAATTAACCCTCAATTTCAAATGTAATTTGATATTTATCGTTTTTTATAGTTATTATTGGTGAAACGAGGTAGTTGGAATTATTAATTCATTTTGAATTTAACACTTCATTTAAATTTAATAAGCTAATATTAGTGTTTGGTTTTAAAATAATTGCAAAAGCTTCTTCTTGATTAGAAGGGGGTAATTCTTTTAGTAATTTATTAATCACTTCAGAGTCTTTAGTAGATCATTTAAAAACTTTAGTGCTAAAGTCTTCAGCTTGGGTAGCTGTAGCTTCTAAAATTTGATAAATTTCAGGATTAATTTTATAATAATCTTGAAAGCTTTTTGCTAAAACGCTAACTTCACCTGATTTTGATCTATACAAAATATATTGTCAATTATTAGTTAGGCTAATTTCGGAAGGTACAAAAGCTTTACCAAGTGGTCAATCTTTTGGTTCTTTGGTTGTTAAAGTAATTTTTAATGGTAAATTTTCACTTAATAGCAAGTTTAATTTTTTAGTTACTTTCGATTGCTTTTTAGTTTCTAAATCAACATAAGTTAGTCAATTATTCACTTGCTCTACTGGCAATACATAATAAATGTTTGTTGTTAAACGATCTTGAATGGTAGTTAACTCCACTTGTTTTGTAGTTAAAAAATTTTGCAATGCAGGATTAATTTTATTTAACAATAAAAATCCAGCATGTTCTTTTTTAGTGCTTTGTAATAGCTTTTCTAAAAACTTGACTTGTTCATTATTGGCTAGATATAAAGGTTGATACAAGCTTTTGTTTGTTGTATCAATTCCAAAGTTTTCATTATATAAACTTACAGCAACATTATAAGGTGAATTAACAAATAATTGTGCTACACGATTTTGTTCCAAAGTGTTTAATGCTTCAGCTTGAAAACCAATATATTTCACATCTTGTGAAATATCAATTATATTTTTTGTAGTAGTATCATAAATATGAATTTTTTTAAAAGCACGATTATTCATATTACCAATTGATAAACTTGAAATTGCAAATTCTCCTGGCGAAACAATTGGTGGATTTACTGGCTGGGGTTCAGGCCTAATAACTTCATTATCGGGATTAGCACAAGCCACCAAAGTAGAAATCATAGCAACTGGAGTTACTGCTAAAGTAAACAGCTTAAAAACTTTTTTGGAAAAGGACATTAGACTCCTTATTATAATATAATAATAAATTAAAGTAATTGGCGTTGAAGTTACTTATTAAAATTTAAGTAGCTTTGTTTTTAAAATTTTAAACTAATTAACTTAATTTTCACTAAATTAACTATTAATTTTGTTTTAAAAAGCCTTTTTAACAAAAATATTTACATATTATAATATTTTGTATTACTTTTTTGAAAAAAATTTTATTTTCTATTTTTAAATGCTTTTAAATAAGTTTTATAATTTTTTCTAGTAAAATTAGTAGATAATATGAATGTAGAAAAATATTTTAATTACCTTGTTGAATGGGTGCGTGAAGAAGTTAAAAAAGCTAAAATGGAAGCTGTTGTCGTTGGCTTGTCTGGTGGAGTTGATTCTGCTTTGGTAGCAGCAATCGCTAAGGCTGCCATGGGAGAAAATGCCTGAGGAATCATTATGCCTGCAGATTCTAACCCTCAGGATCAAACTGATGCTTTAAAATTAGTGCAAAAACTAAATCTAAACTTTGAAATTATTGATTTAAACGACACCTACCAAACATTTTTATCAGAGTTACCAATTGTAAAACCAATTGCACTAGCTAATATTAAGCCGCGTTTACGCATGACGACCTTATATGCTTATGCTCAAGAAAAAAATGCTTTAGTTTTAGGAACTGATAACTATGCTGAATACTTTCTAGGTTATTTTACTAAATATGGCGATGGTGGGGTTGATTTACTACCGATTGTTAACTTAACTAAAGGCGAGGTTTACCAATTAGCTCAATATGCTGATATTCCCCAAAGTATTTTAGATAAAGCACCTTCAGCTGGTTTATGAGAAGGACAAACCGATGAAGCTGAATTGGGATTTACTTACAAGGATTTTGATCAATATGTAACTGATAAATCGATACTAGCGGATGAAATAATTGCTAAAATTGAATATCAACATCAAATTACTCAACATAAACGCTTACCATTACCTCGACCACAACAAAAACCTGAACGCTAAAATATTTATTAATTTATTTTTGCATACAACAACAAAATCATGTTGTTGTATTTTTTTATTTTAATTACCTCTTTAAAAAAGTTGATTTTACTATTTTTTAAAAAAGTACTAAAAAACCAAATATTTTTACACTTTTTTTCTAAAACTTAAAAAATTTTTTATTAAAATGGTTTGTTTTTCGCGATATATAAATGTAGGGAGAAAAAGCCTGTCGTCTCTACATCTTATTTTAAATTTTTTAATTATCAGAAATAAAATGTAAAAGGAGGCCAAAAATGGCTGAAAGTAACAATGATCTTCACCCTGGCAAAATTTCTAAGGCACAGGCTGACAAATTTCAGCGTAATTCAGAAAGAATTACATATAATTTAATTGAAGTTGAAAAGGTCAATGGAAAATTGAA
>NZ_JBSWZS010000026.1:0-1124 GCF_054170725.1 Mycoplasma pogonae
AGTTGTGATATTAATTTTTGTGGTTTCAGATAAGTTGGTTAGAATACCAATTGCAGTTTTAGTAGCTGTAAGATTTTCATTACCATTTAAATCTGTTTTGGCATTTGTAGCTGTAGTTATTGCATTTTCTACTTGATTACGAATTGCATTATCAAATAAATTTTGATTTGCTTGTTCTTCTAATTTTGTTAATGCATCATCAAATGCTATTTGTTTAGATACATCAGCTAATTTATAATCTTTATCATTTTTATATGCTTTTAGTTCATCAATTTTTGTTTGTAATTGAGTATTAATATTTAATGTTTGATTTGCATTAACATCAATTGCATTTACTTTTTCTATAGTATTAGTTTCTAATTTATTAACATCATTTAAAATAGCAGTTTTAGTAACTTGATTTAAACCATTATAAATACCTGTACTATCATTAACTTTTGCTCTAAGCTTAGCTTTTGCTTCCTCAACTTTAGTTAAACCATTTAATGCATTAAGAGCATTTTTTACATTTTCAATTGCAGTTTCTACATTAGACAATGTTGTTTCTTGTTTAAATGTTTCATTTGTTAATTCTTGTAAATCAGTTTCAAGATCTCCATATATTTTATCTTTTAAAACAGATTCTAGAGCTTGTTTAACTTTCTGATTTTGTGTAGTTTTATTAGCGCTTGTTGCTTCAGTATATTGTGGTTTTGTAAATACATTTTTATAAGCTGCAACTGCGGCTTTTAATTCATCATATTTATTATTAAGTATTTGTGCTTGATTAGTTTTAGTATCAATTGCAGTTTTAATTTCTGATTGTGATTTAGTTAAATCTCTAATTTCTCCTAAACTAGCAATAATTCCAGTTTGTAATTCAGGTGATAAATGATTAAAACTTTTAATTTCAGATTTTTTAGTTTCAATGTAATTGTTAATATCTGTAAATTTTGTTACTTCATTATCAAGAACATTTTTATCTCCTAATTTAGTTATTTCAGGTAAATTAGTTTTGATATTATTTCTAGTAGTCTCTGATAAATTAGATAATTCATCAATGGCTTTTTTAGCATTTTCAAGATTTAAGTCACCATCAAGTGCATTCAATGCTGTTTTAATTTTTGTAATTGAAGTTTCTACTG